>CALCXL010000779.1 GCA_937907595.1 uncultured Pseudomonadota bacterium | reverse complement strand
CCCTCGGGGCCGTAGATGCAGCGGAGCATGGAGCGGATGCCGCGCATCTCCATGTAGACCTCACGCTCCTCCAGGCCGCCGGGCGCCATCAGGACCAGCTCCGCCACCTGCTCGGGGCGGTGCAGCGCCAGCCAGATCGCCTGCGCGCCGCCCTGGCTGTTGCCGACGATCGTGTAGGTCGCGTGGCCCAGGGCCTCCATCACGCCGGCCGCGCAGCCCGCCATGAACTCCAGGGTGTAGGGGCGGTCGGTGGGCTTGTCGCTCAGCCCGTAGCCGACGGCGTCCAACAGGATGGAGCAGAAGCCGTGCTCGGCCAGGAACCGCGCGTTCTCCCGGAAGTTGGACCAGCCGGACGCGCCGGGGCCGGAGCCGTGCAGCCAGAGCACCGGCCGGCCTTCGCCCACCTGGTGGTAATGCATGCGCACGTCGCCCACCTGGACAAACTCTCCCTGGGGTAGCGGGCTCATTTCGACTCCTCGGGCCAGAAGACCTGCGGGGGGTGGTGGCCCCACTCGCTGATGCGATCGTGGGTGCTGGGGGTCCAGGTGTCGTCGTCGACCTCGCGCCCGCCCCATCCGAACTCGAACTGGAAGCGCGACGGCGTCTGCGCGTAGAAGCTGAACATGCGGTCGTTCGGGTGCCGTCCCAGGGTCTGCATGATGGGCAGGCCCGCCTTCATCGTACGATCGAAGGCCAGGCCGACCTCGTCCATGGATCTCGCCTCCACCATGAAGTGGTGCAGCCGCTTCCGCTGCTGGCCCCCGAACGCCAGGCTGTGGTGCCGGCGGTTGGCGTGGAAGAAGGCCAGGTCAACATCGTGCCCGTGGAAGCTGCAGGCGATGCGATCGCTGAAGCGGAACCCCAGCATCGCCTCGTAGAAGTGCCGGGAGCCGGCGGGATCCGGCGCCGTCACCACCAGGTGGCCCAGCCCCTGATCGTCGGCCACGAAGCCCGAGCGCTGCACGGGGCTCTCGAAGGGCTCCGTGGCCCGCGTGAGGCCGCTGACCAGCTCCAACGGCACCCCCGCGGGGTCCAGCACCCGGTAGCGGCGGTGGCAGCCGCGCTCGGCCGGATCGGCCTCCAGCACCTCGATGTCGGCGCCGGCCAGGTGCCCCAGCGCGACGTCCAATTCCGCCTCCGTGAACTCCCAGCCCACCGTCTCCAGGTCGTCCCGGCCCTCCACCACCCCGAAGCGCCAGGCGTGCCCGTCCATGCGGTAGCGCCCGCCGCCCACGGCGATCGTGCCCACCACGTCGGTGAGGAAGGCATGCCAGGCGTCCTCATCGCGCACGCCAAACTCGAGAAATCCCAGCTGCATCTCACCCCTCGAATGGCCCTCCGACGGGCCGATGTCGGCGACTCACGCGCAACTCACGAAGAACTCACGCAGAGCTCACGCGCGGCTCACGCCGCCCTACAGGAAGAAGTCGGTGCTCCGCATGCCCAGCTGCACCGCGCCGTAGTTTCGCCCCGACGCGTCGGGCCGGTTGGCGTAGTGGGCGCGGGCCCCGTGCACGTCGCAAAAGTAGCCGGCCATGGGGCTGTCCACCCACAGAGCCCGCGCGCCGCAGAGCGTGAAGAGCTCGTCGACGACGCTCACGCAGTCGCTCACGACCTGGCTGGAGTCCCACCGCCAGGCAACGCGCTCCTCCACGGGGATGCGCTCACCGGCCTCGACGTACTCCATCATCCGGTCGAAGTTGCGGTGCAGCACCAGCTGCGCCTTGTCGATGGCCGAGGCCGCGCGCGCGCAGGCCATCTGCGCCGTGGGGTCGATCTTGGCCTGCTTGCCGTCGGCCGCGCCGGTCTTGACGGAGGTGACCCCCCGGTAGAAGTCCAGGGCCCCGCGCGCGATGCCCAGGGACGTGGTGCTCACGCTGCGCACGAAGATCTGGCCGAAGGGCAGCCGGTACAGGGGCGCGTCGTTGACCGCGTTGCCGGGGCTGTCGCACTTGAAGCCGTCGCCCATCTTGTGGGTGCGGTGCTCGGGCACGAAGGCCGATTCGATGACGATGTCCTTCGATCCGGTGCCCTTGAGGGCGATGGTGTTCCAGTTGTCGTCGATGACGTAGTCGGCCCGCGGTACCAGGAAGGTGCGCATGTCCGGCGGCCCCGACTCCACGGGGGCGAAGCCGCCCAGGAAGACCCACTGGCAGTGATCGCAGCCGGAGCTGAAGGACCAGCGGCCGCTGATCTCGAAGCCGCCCTCGACCCGCTGCACCTTGCCGGTGGGGGCGTAGGAGGAGCTGATGAGGGTGCCCGGGTCGTCGCCCCAGACGTCCTGCTGGGCGCGCTCGGGAAAGAGGGCCAGCTGCCAGTTGTGCACCGCCACCACGCCCAGCACCCAGGCGGAGCTGGGGCAGGCCTCGGCCACCGTCATCTGGACCTCGAAGAACGTGCGCGGTCGCACCTCCAGCCCGCCCCAACGGCGCGGCTGCAGCATCTTCCAGAAGCCGGCCGCGGCGAAGTCGGCCACGGTCTCGTCCAGCAGGCGGCGGGCCGACGCGGTGGCGGCCACGCGCTCACGCAGGGCGGGCTGCAGGGCCTTGGCGCGGGCGATCAGCGCGTCGTGAGGGACCGAGGGGTCCGTTGCGGTGCTCATGGCTTGAAGATCTCCAGGGCGTTCTCACGCAGGAACAGCGGCCAGACCTCGTCCTTGAGGGGCACGTCGGGCAGCTCGGCGAAGATGCGCTCCAGGCTCAGCCCCATCGGCCAATAGCCCGCGTACATCACCTGCTTGCGGCCGCCGCGGTTGGCGTAGTCGATGATCGCCTTCGGGTACTTCTTCGGCGCGAAGGCGGAGGTGGAGTAGGACAGGTTGGGGTACTTGCGCATCAGCTTGATCGCCAGGTCGACCCAGGGCTCGGCGCCGTGGCGCATCACGAACTTGAGCTCGGGGAAGAACCAGCAGACCTCGTCGATGAGCTCCACCTTCTGGGGGGCCATGGGCAGGCGCGGGCCGGGCACGCCGACGGTGCAGACGAACGGCAGGTCCAGCTCCACGCACTTGGCGTAGATGGGGTACCAGCGCTTGTCGTCGATGGGGGCCTGCGGGAGCGTGCCCGAGGGGAACGCCGTCACGGCCTTGATCCCGAACTCGCCGTGCATGCGCACGATCTCACGGACCTCGTCCATGCCCCGGTTGGGGTTGGCGTGGTACGAGCCGAAGAAGCGATCAGGGTGCCGCCGCACCGCCTCCTGTGAGGTCTCGTGCTGGATGCCGATCATCGCCTTGTCGATGCCGAACTCGTCCAGCTTGTCGACGGTGTAGGCGACGTAGTCGTCGCGATCGCCGATGTCCGGCACGTTCCGGAAGAGGTGCTCGGCCGGCATCTTCACGTAGTTGCGGCTGGCCTCGTCCAGGAACAGGGGCTGCATGAAGTCGTACCAGCCCCGCTGGTCCTGCCCCGGGATCTGCAGCATCAGGTCGATGACGCCCACGTCCTTCGGAAACCCCATGTCGCCTCCCGCCGGGATTCGACACCCGGGCGGGGGGAGAGTAGAACATGTTTCACCCCTTAACTAGAACGTGTTTCACTTTGGGCCGGGCGCCCTGAACCCCCTCGGAGCAACGATGGCTTGGGACCACGAAGTCGACTGGTTGGTGGTCGGGAGCGGCGCCGCGGGCATGAGCGCGGCCCTGCGCGGGCACGACCTGGGCATGTCCGTGCTGGTGGTCGAAGCCAGCGACCAGTACGGCGGCTCGACCGCGATCTCCGGCGGCGTGGTCTGGGTGCCCAACAACGACCAGATCGCTGGGCGCGGCATCCCCGACTCCCCCGCCGACGCCCTGACCTACCTCAAGGAGGTCACAAGGGGCGAGGTGTCCGAGGAGCGCTTGCAGGCCTACGTCGACCACGCGCCGCGCATGCAGAGCTGGATGCACGAGCACACCTGGCTGAAGCTCGACTCCCTGGAGAAGTACACCGACTACTACCCCGAGGCCCCGGGCGGGCGGCCCGGCGGGCGCTCCATGGAGCCGGAGATCTTCGACGCCACGGTCCTGGGCCCGGAGTTCGCGCGGCTGCGGCGCCCCCACCCCCAGAGCCAGGTCATGGGGAAGTTCGGCATCTCCGCGCGCCAGGCCCACGGCTTCCTGGCCCCCACCCCCCGCGACACCCTGATGCTGGTGTGGCTCTTCGTCCTCTGGTTCCTGCGCGGGATCAAGCGCCGCGGGCAGCCCCGGGACACCCGCCTGCACGCGGGCAACGCGCTGATCGGCCGGCTGCGCCGCTCGATGATGGACCGGGACCTGCCCCTGTGGCTGGACACGCCCTGCACCGACCTGGTGATCGAGGACGGGCGCGTGGTGGGCGCGGTGCTGGAGCGCGAGGGCGAGCCCTTCCGGGTCGCCGCCCGAAAGGGCGTGCTGCTCGGCGCCGGCGGCTTCGAGCAGAACCAGGAGTGGCGCGACGAGCACCACACTTTGGGCCTGAGCAAGGTCGAGTGGAACACCGGCAACCCGCGCAATCAGGGCGACGGCATCCGCATGGGCCGCGACGCCGGGGGGGCCCTGGCCAACATGCACGAGGCCTGGTGGACCCCCGTGACCCGCGTGCCCCGGTCGGACCCGGCCTGGGTGCTGGTGGTCGAGAAGAGCCTGCCGGGCTCGCTCTTCGTCAACGGCGCGGGCCAGCGCTTCACCAACGAGGCCGCCCCCTACGAAGACGTCGTCCGGGGCATGTACCGCGGCGACGCCGTGCCCACCTGTTGGATGATCTTCGACGCCGAGTGCCGCCGCCTCTACCCCGTCGGCCCCACCGCGCCCGGCTACGCCCAGCCGGACAAGCGCCTGAGCCGCCGCCTGCGCGAGGGGTTCTTCACGAGGGGGGCCACCCTGGAGGAGCTGGCGGGCAAGCTGGAGCTGGATTCCTCAGCGTTGGCGACCACGGTTGCGCGTTACAACGAATTCTGCCGGGCCGGGATCGACGAGGACTTCGGCCGGGGCAGCAGCGCGTCGGACCGCTACTACGGCGACCGGCGGGTGCAGCCGAACCCCTGCCTGCGCCCCCTCACCCACGCGCCGTACTACGCGATCCCGATCTTCCCCGGCGAGCTGGGCACCAAGGGCGGCCTGGTCACGGATCCCTGGGCCCGCGTCCTGCGCGAAGACGGAACGGTCGTCCCCGGGCTCTTCGCGGCCGGCAACACCAGCGCGGCGGTGATGGGCCCCTCCTACCCCGGCGCCGGCGGCACCATCGGCCCGGCGCTGACCTTCGGCATGCTCGCGGCCGAGGCCGCCGCCGAGGGCTGAGGGGCCGGCGTCTGCAGCTCCCGACGTCCGCCGTTCGCCGGACCCGACGATCGCCGTTGCCCCCGGAAGTGAACGGTATAAACTTCCCCGAACTGGAACACGTTTCACCACCGGAGAGCCGCCCATGACCGCAGTGCCCATCGTCGGATATCCGCGCGGCTGGTTCATCGTCGCCTGGTCCTCGGATCTGGCCGCTGGCGACGTCAAGCCCCTGAAGTACTTCGGGAAGCACCTGGTGCTCTTCCGCACGGAGTCGGGCGCCGCCAGCCTGCTGGACGCCTACTGCCCCCACCTGGGCGCGCACCTCGGCCACGGC
>CALCXL010000778.1 GCA_937907595.1 uncultured Pseudomonadota bacterium | reverse complement strand
GCCCAGCGCGAGCAGCGAGTCGCCCGCGTAGACGTGGTAGACGCCCTTGTTGTGCTGCACGTTGATCAGCGCCATGAAGTGCGCTGCTGCGGCCTTGTGGCGAGCCTTCTGGTACTCGCAGAGCCCCGAGTAGAAGCGCGCGGCTTCGTTCCGCTCGTCCTGCTCCAGCGCCCGCCGCAGGTACTGGGCCGCCCGCTCGTACTCCCCCTGGTGGAACAGCAGCACGCCCACTGCGGCGTTCAGGGCGGGCGCGAAGGTCTGCTCCGCGGCCAGCTTCTCGAACAAGGCCACCACGGGGTCCAGGCTGGGCAAGGGCTGGAAGTAGAGGTCGGGGTCGCGCACCCGGGCGTAATCCAGGGGATCCCGTCCGATGTGCTCCAGCAGCGTCTGCGCCGCGCGCGCCCCGTCCCCCAACTGAGCGGAGACGTAGGCGCTCCACAGGTAGCCGGGCACCCAGTCCTGATCGACCGTGGAGCTCCGCCCGAAGGCCTCCATCGCGTCCTGCGTCTGGTCGCCGGACTGCGCGGCCTGCCCCTGGAAGAAGGCGATGCGGGCGCGCTCGCTGCGGGACAGCTCCGGCGACTCGGCCCGCGTGAAGGCGGGCACCGCCTCGTGGGGGCGCCCGGCGACGACCAGGGCGAGCCCCCGGTGGAAGAGCGCCGGGGAGAAGGCCTTGTCCTCCTTGAGCACAGCGTCGGCGGCGGCCAGGGCCCCCTCCACGTCGCCGGCCAGGCGCCGCGCGGCCGACAGGTGCACGCCCAGCTCCTTGCGCTCCCGGATCTTCAGCTCGAGGTCGGCGGAGAGCAGGCCCTCCAGCAGGGTGGCCGCGCGCTCGGCTTCGCCGTCCAGCTGGTAGGCCAGGATCGCCCGACGGCTCACCGCCACCCGCTCCGAGGGGTTCAGGCTCACCGCCTTGTCGTAGTGGGTGGTGGCCCGCTCGTACTCACCGACGCGCTCGTAGATCACGCCCAGCAGGGTGTGCGCAGCCGAGGAGCGGGAGTCCAGCTCGATCTTGCGATCCAGGTGGCTGATGGCCTCCCGCAGGTCGCCGACCTCCTCTGCGCCCTTGCCCAGCTCGTACCAGACCTGGTGGTAGCCGGCGTCCAGCTCCAGGGCCTTGTCGAAGTGGGCACGCGCCTCCTCGGGCACGCCCTCGGTGGTCCGGGCGGCCGCGACCCCCAGCAGGAAGTGCAGCGCGGGATCCCCCGGGTTCTTGGCCAGGGCTTCGCGGGCGATCGTCACGCCCTCGGCCTCGTTGCCCGAGTAGATCAGGAACGCGGACCGCGATCGCAGCACCTCCGCGGGGAAGTCGCCCGTGGCTGCGGCCATGTCGATCAAGTAGATCGACTGCCGCTGCAGATCCAGGCTGCCCGCCGACCGCTCCACCATCAGGTTGTAGAGCTCCGCCAGGCCCGCGAGGGCCAGCGCGTTGGAGGGGTCCAGCAGAACCGCCTTCTCCAACGCGGCGCGCGCCTGCATCAGGTCGCTGACGCCGTCGCGCAGCGTGAGCGTGCGCCCGCGCAGGAACCACTCCATGGACGTGCCATGGTCCGTCGAGGCCTCCATGAGCTCCGGATGCGCGGCCGCCAGGTCGGCCAGGAGCTTGCTGGCGTCCTCGGATCGCACCGCCGTGGGCTCGTTGTTCCGGCTGCGCTCCACCTCACGGGCAACCTTCTCGATCGCCTCCTCGGGCACCACCAGGATGTCGTTGGCGACGGCGTACCAGACCGCACCGCCCAGGCCGCCGAGCACGGCGACGACCACGATCGCGCGGCTCATCCCCTTCAGCGCGTCGCGCACGGGGGACCGGCGGCGGAAGTCGATCTCCGACGTGGCCTCCGGCGCGGCCGATCCCGGGCCCTTCTCGAAGTAGGAGCCGAATTCCTCGTGCTGGCCGAACAGCCGCCAGGCGCCGCCGATGTGGGCGACCTCCTCGTCGGCGTTGATCTTCCGGGCCCGGATCCACTCGACGATGGTCTCCGCCGGGAAGGGCCCGTAGACGTTGCCGTTGCCCTTGCGGATCATCCAGTCGGCGATGGGCTCGTCCGGCGAGGGCAGGCCGCCGTCCTTCAGACCGCCGCCCTCATCCAGGGGCTGGCCCGCCTCCTGACGGCACTCGTTGCAGACCGGGATGAGCTCCCCCTCGCGGGGCGTCATGGCCTTTCCGCAGTTGAAGCAGAACACCCGGCTCTCGACGCCGGGGCCGGCGGCGAAGCCCTCGGGGAGCCCTCCGTCGAGCCCCCAGCCCTCGTTGGCCGGGGTGTCCCTGCCACACGACGAACACACGGCGGTCGCCGAATCCCGCGCGTACGCGGGCGGCTCGTGGTCGAAGTGGTGGCCACAGTGGATGCAGACGAGGTGCATGCTCAGCCTTCCTGGACGCGGGGACGCAGCGCCCCCGGTCGATCCTACCAGCCGACGGCCGCCCCCCGCGCGCCCCGGGGCCGCATCGTCTCAGTGACGGAAGTGCCGGGTGCCCGTCATCACCATGGCGATCCCCTGCTCGTCGGCGGCCGCGATCACCTCCGCGTCGCGCACGCTGCCGCCCGGCTGGATCACGGCCGTCGAGCCCGCGCTCACCGCGGCGTCCAGCCCGTCCCGGAAGGGAAAGAAGGCGTCGGACGCCAGCACGGTGCCCCGGGTCTCCAGCCCCGCCTCGCCGGCCTTGCGCACGGCCAGCTTGCAGGCGTCGACGCGCGACATCTGCCCGGCGCCGACGCCGATCGTGCGGGTGCCGTCGGCCAGCAGGATGGCGTTGGACTTCACGTGCTTCGCCATGCGCCAGGCGAACTCCAGGCCGCGAAGCTCCGCCTCGGTGGGGGCGCGCTTGGTCACCACGCGCCGCTCCTCGGGGCCGCCCTCGTCCCAGTCGGACACCAGATAGCCGCCCGCCACGCGCTTGAGGAACCAGGAGCCAGCGGCCTTGACGCCCATGTCGGGCACCGTGAGCAGCCGAAGGTTCTTCTTGCGCGCCATCGCGGCCAGCCCGTCGGGCTCGAAGGAGGGGGCCAGGATCACCTCGAAGAAGTGCTTGCCGATGCGCTCGGCCAGGGCTGCGGTGAAGGGCCGGTTGAGGGCGAGGATGCCCCCGAAGGCAGAGGTCGAGTCGCAGGCCAGGGCCTGATCGTAGGCCGCGACGAGGTCCGCAGCCTGGGCTGCGCCGGCGGGGTTGGCGTGCTTGATGATCGTGGCGCCTGGGCTGTCCATCTCCAGCACCATGGCCAGGGCGGCGTCGGCGTCCATGATGTTGTTGTAGGAGAGCTCCTTGCCCTGGTGCTGCACCGCGCGGGCCAGGGTGGGGCCACGCCAGGCCGGCTCCCCGTAGAAGGCGGCGCGCTGGTGCGGGTTCTCCCCGTAGCGCAGGCCCTGGACCTTGCTCATGGTGACGACCTGGTGGGGGCCGAAGGGATCCTCGGCCTGCTCCGAGAGCCAGCGGGCGATGCCGGCGTCGTAGGTCGCCACCCGCGCGAAGGCGCGACGGGCCCAGCGAGCGCGGGTCTCCGCCCGGGTGGCGCCGTTGAGGTCCTCCAGCTCGGCGCGCAGCTCGCCGTAGCCGCTGGGATCGATGACGACGGCGACGCTGGGGTGGTTCTTCGCCGCCGCCCGCAGCATCGTGGGACCGCCGATGTCGATGTGCTCCAGCGCCCGCGCCATGTCGCAGCCCGGGTCCGCGGTCACGGCCTCGAAGGGGTAGAGGTTGACCACCACCAGGTCGATGGGCGGGATGTCGAGCCGGACCGCCTCCTCCAGTTGATCGTGGCGGCGGAAGAGGATCGCGCCCTCCAGCCGGGGATGCAGGGTCTTGACGCGGCCGTCGAAGATCTCCGGATGCGAGGTGAAATCCTTGACCGAGGTCGCTGGCACACCGGCCTCCGTCAGGGTGCGCAGGGTGCCGCCCGTGGACAGGATCTCCACGCCCCGGTCGACCAGATCGCGGGCCAGATCGACGATGCCGGTCTTGTCCCAGACGGAGAGGAGGGCGCGGCGGATTCGGACGTCGGACATGGGTTCGGTCTTCCTGATTCGGGTCAAGGGGCGTCGATGAGGACGCCCCAGTGGGCGACCAGCAGGGCCTGGGGGCCGACCAGGCTGCCTGTGATCCAGAGTCGAGCGCCGTGGTGGCGCTTGATGTTCGCGAGTTCTGCGCTGCGGAGGGCCAGGGCGACGCCGTCGACCTCGTCGCGGAGCACGACCCCGGACTGATCCACCACCAGCACACCGATGTGGGGAGGCAGGCCGTCGGGGGCCTCCAGCATCTCGTAGCCCCGAGCGAAGACCCCCGAGGGCCTCGCGGTGCCTTGAATGGCGACGCGCGCGCCCCCCAAACGGGCGAGCTGATCGACCACGACGTCCACGCCGCCCAGGGGCACCAGGGTCCCGCGCATGTCCAGCAGCAGCTCCCCCGTCAACGCGGGATCCACCACCACCCCGAACACGCGCGCGCCCCCGCCCGCACCGGTCGCGCAACCGGCGAGCAGGGCGGCCAGGAGCAGCAGCAGGGGGCGGGTCAAGGCGGCGCGATGGTACGGGCCAACGCGGGGTTTTTCCAGGGAGAGGCCGGCCCGCGGCGCCCGTTCGGAAAAAAAAGTGGCCGATCGATCGAATGACCACCAAGCGGCCAGCGTCCACTTTGCTGAAGACCGGCCACGGCCCCGATCTTCGCGGTGGTTGCGCCCAGCCCGCCGCCCTACACTCGCCGCGCGCCCCCCCGGCGCCCTGGAGCCTGCCATGACCTGGTCCGCCGCCCCCCTCCCCCGCCCCGCCGAGGCCGCCGCCCTGCTGCTGGTCTTCGCCGTGGCGCTCCTGGCCCTGCCCAGCCCGGCCCAGGCGCACCGCACCGTCACCCTCTACGAGTACGACGGCGAGCACCCGGTGGAGGATGGCTACGGCGACTGGTGCGAGGAAGACGGCCTGCACGTGCACACCTACCGCCTGGATCCCGACGAGTACGCGATCGTCGAGGCCGACGGCGTCATCTACTGGGTGGGCGACGCGGTGGTCCGCGGCTACCGCGGCGACGTGCACTGGTACTACGACCCCCACCCCCTGGGGCGCGTCGCCAACCACTGGTGCGTCATCGACGGGCCCCACGCTCACCACTGGAACGCCTGGTCCTGGGACCGCAGCCACTACGTGACCTACGACGGCTACTACGTCTGGGACGGGGGCTGGGACGACTGGTTCTGGTGGTCCTGGAACACCTACCGGGTGGTGCACTGGAACATCTACTCCACCCGCATCGTGCACCACCACCACCACCACCCCGCCCGCTACTACTTCAGCGAGAGCCGGGTCCGCCCGCGCTGGGATGGACGGCACGCGGGCTACGTCGACAGCCGCCGCTCCGGACGCGACGTCGTCCAGCCCCGCCGCCACAGCGACGGCTACGAGCGCCGGGACGCCCGCCCCCGCTCGGACGGATCCCGCCCCGCAGAGGAAGGTTCGTGGAACCCGCGCGCCACCTACGGCGAGTCCAGCCGCCGGGACGATCGCGACCGCAGCGGCCCCCGGGACGGCGACAGCCGCCAGGATCCCCAGCGCAGCAAGCCCACGGGTGAGATCCGCGCCGATGCCGATCGCCGCGACACGAGCAAGCCGAGCAGCAGCTCCCGCACGTCGGAGCGGGGCAGCTACGACAGCCCGCGCTCGAGCACGTCGACCCGCGATCGCACCTACGAGTCGACGACGCGCCGCAAGGAGGACGACTCGTCCAGCCGTCGGTCCAGCTCGTCATCCAACCGCACCTACGGCGAGCCGACCAGCCGGGAGTGATCGAGCACGTCGACCTCCAGCAGCAAGCCGAGCGACCGCAGCTCGTCGTCGAGCAGCTCGAGCAGCTCGGGCCGGTGGGACGACCCGCGCTCGGAGAACCGACGCTCCAGCACGACGCCGTCCAACGACCGCAGCGGCACCAGCAGCAGCAAGCCGAGCAGCTCCAGCAGCAGCTCCAGCAGCAGCAGCAGCAGCGGGCGCTACAAGCCCAGCTCGTCGTCCAGCCAGGAGACGGCGCCGCGGAGCTCGTCGTCCCGGTCCAGCACCTACAAGCCCAGCTCCTCCTCCAGCCGGAGCAGCAGCAGCCGCAGCAGCAGCTCGCCGTCGGGCTCCTACAAGGGCAACAGCAGCTCCTCCTCGTCGTCGAGCCGCTCGTCGTCCTCGAGCCAGCGGGCCCCGGCGTCCAGCTCGTCCAGCTCGTCCCGCCGGTCCACCAGCGAGCCGGCCAGCCGCTCCAGCAAGAGCAGCTCGAGCAGCAGCAAGAGCAAGAGCAGCTCCAGCCGCTCGAGCAGCAGCAAGAGCGACAGCAAGAGCAGCTCCAGCGGGGGCAAGTCGAGCAAGGAGCGCTCCAGCAGCCGCAAGCGCTGAGGCGGGCGGGCCGGAGGCCGGATTCCCGGGGATCCATTCCCCCGGAATCCGGCCCCGAACGGTAAACTCCGCCAATGTCCGCATGGCTCCCCTTTGCCTCCAGTCTGCCCGCCGTCTTCGGCGTGGCCCTCCTCCTCAAGGCCTGCCCGGCCGGGGGCCCGGACACGGTGGAGCCACCGCCACCTGACGCCCCCGAGGCCCAGGCTGAGGCCCCTCCCCCGGAGCCCAGCCCCACCCCGATCCCGGGGCTGCGCGAGGCCGTCCTCGTCCCCTACCCGCCCGAGCACCCCCACTTCGCTGGCGCCGCCGCCCTTCGGGCCGCCCTGAGCGCGCTGGAGGCCGGCGACCTGGAAGCCGCCCTGGCCCAGCTCGATGGCGAGGGCGATCCCGACTCCTTCGCCCCCGCCCTCAGCGCGTGGACCCGCGGTCGCGTCCTGCGGGCCCTGGGCCGGGACGATGAGGCCGAAGCGGCGTGGTCGTCGGTGCCCGGCGCGTCGCGGTGGTGGCCCGAAGCCGCCCTGGAGCGCGCGGCCCTGCGCCTGGCCCGGGACGACTTCGCCGGGGTGATGCAGGCCCTGGGCCCCAGCGGCGCGCCCCAGGCGGAGCCCTCCACCCCCACCCGGGAGGACCAGGCCGTGCGGGCGGAGATCCTGCGGAGCCGGGCCCTGCGAGCCCGCGACGGCGAAGGCGACTGCGATGCCGCCTACGGCGCCTGCAAGCGGGTCTGGGTGGCCGCCCCCGAAGACAGCGAAGCCTGGACGGCGGCTCAGGAGGGCATGAAGGCCCTGGACAGCCGGATCGACGTCGCCCTGCGCCCCGCCCTGGCCGACAAGGTGGCCCGGGCCCGCGTGTTGGCCCGGGAGCACGGCAACGATCGCATCGTCCAGCTCCTGGACGACGAGCGCGACGCCCTGGCCGCTGCGGACCCGGGGGTGGCGTGCCCCGGCCACTTCGAGCTGGGCCGCGCCTGGCACAAGAAGCGGGACTACGGCCGATCGGTGCCGCTGGTGGGGTGGGTGACAGAGCACTGCGACGACCCGGATCTGACCGCGAGCGCCCGCTACATCCAGTCCCAGGGTCTGGAGCGCAGCGGGCGTCGGGACGACGCGATCGCCTCCTGGAACGCCCTGGCGGACGCGCACCCCGCCCACCGCTTCGCCGACGACGGCCTCTTCCACGCCGGGCAGCTGCACCTGGACGCCGGCCGCCCCGACGAGGCCCGGGCGACCTTCCTCTCCATGCCCGATCGCTTCCCCACCGGCGACATGGTGGACGACGCGCTGTGGGGGATGGCCTGGTCGGAGCTGCTGCACGAGCGCTGGGCCGAGGCCCTGCCCTGGTTGAAGCAGCTGGCCCAGGGGGACCCGCGGTCACGGGCCCGCGCCCGCGTGCTGAGGGGGCGCTACTGGCTGGCCCGCACGCAGCAGGCGTTGGGCGACAGCGAGGCCGCGCGAGCGGGCTGGTCCGCCCTCGCCGTGGAGGCGCCGCTGCACTGGTACGGCGTGCTCGCCCTGTGGCGGGTGCACGAGGCGGCCCCTGACGCGGCGCGCGAAGCAGCCCAGCAGATCCAGGCGAAACGCGCGCGCATGGCCACCGGCGCCAGCGAGCGCGAATTCTGGCCGGCCGATCCCGCCTTCCTCGCCCAGCCCGCGGTGGACCACGGCATCCAGCTCCTGCGCGGAGGGCTGGGGGCGGAGGCGGCGGAGGAGCTGAAGCTCGCGCTGGGCCCCGACCCGCAGGACACCTGGGACCCGGACACGCTCCTGCTGGCCTCGCACCTGCTGCTGGCGGCGGACGAGCCCTACTCTGGGCACAACCTGCTGCGCATGGCCTTCCGCCGAGCCTGGCCGGTGGAGGAGCCCGAGCAGCGCGTGGTGTTCGAGCACTCGTACCCGCAGGCCTTCGGCGAGCTCATCGGAGAGGTCACCGCCGGCTACGACTGGGACCCGCTCCTCTTCCAGGGCCTGGTGCGCGAGGAGTCGGCCTTCGCCGCCGCCATCAAGAGCTGGGCGGGCGCCATGGGGCTCTCGCAGCTGATGTGGCCGACGGCCAAGGGAACGGCAAAGCGCATGGGCATTCGCGGCCTCACCCGGACCGACCTCAGCGACCCCCGCACGAACCTGTCCATCGGCTCCACGTACTTCGAGGGCCTCGCCCGCCGCTGGAAGGGGCACATGCCCCTCGCGATCGGCTCCTACAACGCCGGGCCCGGGGCCGTCGGCAAGTGGGTCAAGGCGCGGGGCCACCTGGACCTGGACGCGTTCGTGGAGGCCATCCCCTACGACGAGACCCGCGACTACGTGAAGCGGGTGACCACGAGCTGGCAGGTCTACCACTCGCTCTACGGCGAGGGCCCCCCGGTGGTGCCCCTGCGCGTGGGCCCGGTGGGCGACGCGATCGACGCTGGCGACCCCAGCGCTGAGTGGTAGCGAGGGCCTGGACGGAGCTGATCGCTCCGGGGCCAGCGCCCCGCCTCAGATCCCGGCGCGGCGCAGCAACTCCCGGTGCTCGTCGGCGCTGCTTCCGGCCAGGGGCGCGCCCAGAGCCATCCCGTACAGCAGCTGCTCGCCCAGCTCGAAGACCGCCTCCACCTGCGCGGGCACCCGGCAGCGGAGCTCGGGCTCAGCCAGGGACAGCGCGACCTCCAGCCGGGTGCCGGGCAGCAGCACACTCGGACCCGTGGCCGGCGCGCTGTAGGTGAGGGTGCGGCGGCTCAGGTCAACGATCCAGGCCGATCCCCGCCGACGAACCTCCGAGCTGGGGCTCTGCCAGGTCTCCATCAGCGTGCGCGCCGCGTCCTCCCCAGGCTCCCGCACCGCCACCCTCAAGGGGGGAGCGGGGCGCGCGACCAGCCGGCGTTCGGAGTCCTGAAGCCGCCAGGGCAGCGTCAGACGGGCCGCGTGCACCGGGCCCGCGCCGCGGCTCTCCACCACCCCGATGTTGCTCACGTGCCCCTGCAGCTGCCAGGGCTCGCCGTCCTGCACGCTCCACACGCGCAGGGTCTCGCCCACCCCCACCGGCGCCGGCTCCCCCGTGGTCAGGTCCACAGGCTGCGCCACGGCCAGCTGCGGCCGGGGG
>CALCXL010000777.1 GCA_937907595.1 uncultured Pseudomonadota bacterium | reverse complement strand
GCGGTACACCCCCGATCAGAACGACCAGCCCCCGACGACCCGCACGCTCGTCTATTCCGTCAACCGCTGCGAGTTTCGGGCGTACTCCCCAGCGGTCCGGATCGTGGACGAGCCGGCCTTTCCCGAGCCCGGTCGTCCCTACCTCCGGGACGATCTCGCGGGAGCCGTCGGTGCGTCCATCCAGTTCTCCCCCGGCGCCGGGGCGAGCCCGGTCGTCGACGCGGGCTTCGAAGCTCCCCGCCCGGGGACTCCGAATTCGCGGGTCACGATCCTCAACTCGGTCTTCCACCACCTCAACACGGGCGTTCACATCGCACCGGCCTCACTTCCGGCGATTCAGATCGGTCCGATCCTGGTCGAGCCCAACACGAAGCCCGTGCCAGCGCCGGAGGCGGACGCGCAGCCCCTGATCCAGGTCGGGCGGGTCCACATCGATCACAACACCTTCGCTGAGAACAGTCGTCGCGCGATCGCGGTTGTCGCCCAGCAGGATCTTTGGCTGCCTCCCACCGCGGAGCCCCCGACGAACCAGTACCGGCCGCCTGCGGTGATGATCTCGAACAACATCATCCTCGGCCGCCGCGATCTCCGAGCGGGTCGCAAGCATCTCGGAAGGCCCCTCGCTGCGCCCTGGCTCATCCACGGCGGCATCGAGTTCCTCCAGGGCTGGTATGTCTTCACGGAGGGATCAACCCCGCCCTACTTCGCGGTCGATCCGTGGGCCCCGCAGCCGGTCCAGCACGAGTTCCAGTGGATCGTCGTGGCACGAAACCTCCTGCGTGGCTTCTACTACACCGACGGGGCCTCGAACGCGCCATCCGGGGCGGTGCCGGACGTCCGCTATTCGGCCGAGGCCGTGCGGAACCGCATCTTCGTCCGCCGGTGGGGGTCGGGCGAGGCGACGCCGTTCAACATCTTCCGACCCCGCGGCAACAACGAACACCTGACGGAGAACAACGACTTCCGGAACCCGGTCTGGTCGGAGGTCGGCGCCCCGCTGGCATCGGACTACGAGCGGGGCAACGACCCCGACTTCGTACCGCCGATGACCGCGTTCAACCCCGACAACCTGGCGTGGCTCCCCTCCACGGCGGGGGATGCGTTCAAGGGGAGCATGCGCGGAAAGCTGTACTACCCGTTGACTCCGAGCCTCGAGGAGGTTCCAGGTGGCCCCTTCGCGATGGAGGCCTGGGGCTACGACTTCCCCGAGTACGGCTCCGACGGGTCGACCCCGCTTCCCGCGGGCGAGCAGCCCTACCAGGATGTCTGGGTGCACACGGACTTCTACGGTCGCCGCCGGCTCGAGTGGATCGGCCCCTTCAACTACCAGGCGGGGGGCGAGGAGCGCCGCCTCACGGTCGGTGCGGTCGCCCATGCAGACGACGAGTCCGCGACTCCCAGCAGCCTCGCCGGCTAGGCTCGAAGCCTCATGCGCTCGCTACGTCCCCGCTGCCTCTCGATCCTGGCCTGGGCGCTGGCCCCCGTTCTTGCGTCCTGCGCCGATCCCAGGGAGCCGACGCCGGCGCGCCCGGATGTCGCGCTCCCGGAGCAGAGCCCGGCCCCTGACCAGCCAGCGGGCCCGATCGATCCGCCCGCCTGCTCCGTCGTCGAGCTGGGCCCGCCGGACCTGCCCGAGGCGCTCGCGCGGTGCCGGCAGAGGGGCCCTCTGATCCACCTCGAGGTCGCGGAGGAGTGGCCGGTGCCCGCGGGTGACCCCTATGCCATTTCGGCCCGCAGCCCCGTCGTGGCGCGAGCGACGGACCCGGAGACAGGGGAGCCGGCCGTGTACGTCGCGGCGGTCTGGTCGTACCGGGTGCCGACCTCCGACGCCACCAACATCGTCCTCCTCTGGCGGGTCGGCGGGCCCGAGCCCGTGTGGGCGCATGAGGGCAGCGGCTCCACCCACCTCGCGGCGCTCACGGGACCCGGCGGAGACTTGCTCGTCGTCCAGGAGACCAGGCTGGAGACCTCGCTGGCCCGCGTGATCGACGTCCACGGTCAGATCCTCTGGGAGTCGCTGCCCTACGACGACCTTCAGGTCGCTACGCGTTCCGACTTCTGGCAATCCAGCGAGAGCGCCGACGGCTACATCGTGCAATCGGGCCTGCTCCTGGACACGGCGGACGGCACTCCGGCCCTGACGTGGCCGCGCTGCTTCGTCAATCCCTGGAGGGGCTACCAGCACGACTGGCCCCAAGCCCGGCTCTTCGACCTGGACGGCGACGGCACCTTCGAGCTGATGGACCCCGCCGGCGTGCAGAACTGGGACGGCTCCACCCGGTTCTGCGCCGGGGACCGCACCGGCACCTTCGCGCCCGCCCAACTCGACGAGGACCCCGAGGCGGAGCTGTTCTTCCTCGGTGGGCTCGGCGTCGTGCGCGCCTACGACACCGACGGCGCCCTGCTCTGGGAGCGCGCCGACCCCTCGGACTGGCAGACGAGCCCGGCCGTCGCGGATCTGGACGGGGACGGGCACTCCGAGCTCCTGACCCAGAGCGCGATCTACGACCACCGGGGGGTGGCGGTGCCGTGGGGGTTGTTCGACGCGGTGGCGGACTGGGCGCCGCCGGTGCTGCACGACTTCAACGACGACGGGCGCATCGAGGCGATCTTGATGAGCCCGGCCGGCCTCGCGGTGTTCGACACCGGCACCGGTCAGCGGATCGGCTGGCTCGATCTGCCCTCCATCGGCAACCACTGGGTGCACGCCGTCGCCATCGTGGACTTCGACGACGACGGCGTGGAGGAGATCCTCCTCGGCGCCGACAACCCGCCCCGCCTGGTCGTGATCCGGCCCGTCTTCCCCACCGGCTCCGGCACCGCCCGCCTCGACTGGCCCGTCTACACCCCCGGCCCGCCGAACCGCTCGATCAACGACGAGGGCTGGGTCGACGCCACCTGGGCCTCCAGCCCTGTTCTGGGCCTGCCGCGGGAACCGGCCCCGGACCTCGCGCTCTCGGACCACCGCGCCGGGGCCGATCCCATCCGCTGTGTGGCGGTGTCCAACGTCGGGGAGGCGCGCTTCCAGGGCTCGGTCGAGCTGAGCCTGCGGGGGCGGGGCGACCTCCCGCTCTACGACCGCTGGTGGCGCCGCCTCCCCCCGCCTCCCTCCGAGGCGCCCCTGGAGACCCGCACGGTGCAGCTCGACCTCGCCCCCGGGGAGTCCACCTGGCTGCAGTTCTCCCGCCCATCGAACATGACCCCCGACTACTTCGCCGATCGCTACCTCATCGCCCTCGGCCTCGACGACGACGGCTGGGAGCAGATGGAGTGCGACTACCGGAACAACGCGCTGGACCTCTGACCGCCCTCCACCGAGCTCGCTCCGCGCCCCAGCCGGTCGAAGCCGCGGGTCACCCTGGCGTGCTCGGCCGCTCAGGTCGGCGTCATCAGGCGGCCTTCAGCACGAAGTGATCGACCTGCGTCGACCGCCGCCTCCCGCCCTACTGCGCGAACTGCACGGTGATGACGCTGCGGGCCTCGTAGGCGCCTTGCAGGTCGGGGCCCTCGTGGTCGTTGACCAGGGGGTCGCGCAGCAGGAAGAAGAAGGGCGACCAGCCGGTGCCGCCCAGGTCGCCGGCGACGTCGGGCAGGCCCATGTTGGTGGAGAGGCCGCCCAGGTCGTTGAGCAGGACCACGCCGGCGTACTCGCGGCCCATGTTGGCGGCCACCTGCTCCATGAGGGCGAAGGTGAGGTCGCCCTGGGCGTCCAGGGTGCCGCCGGCGGCGCTGTGGGCGTCGGGCGAGATCCAGGCCAGCTCCAGCAGGTCGGCCAGGCCCTGGTCCGCTTCGGGGGTCAACAGCGCGCGGCCGAAGTCCGATCCCGAGGCCGCCAGCAGGGCCGGGTCGCAGTCGCCGCCGCGCTGCAGGGGCTCGCTGACGTCGACGGCGGAGGCGGGGATCATGACGATGCGCGCGCCGCAGTTGGGGCAGCCGGTGGGGGCGGAGGCGATGGCGCCGTCCACGGCCCAGCGCTGGTCGCAGTTGATGACGTCGCGGTCCAGGTCGGCCCAGAAGGTGACCAGGTAGTCCACCTCCGCCGAGGAGCCGTCGACGTCCAGGGTGAAGTCGATGGTCATCCCGTCCCGCACGAACTCGGGGGTGGGCTCTTCCTCCTCCTCCTCGGTCCCGCCGGGCACGCCAAAGCCGCTGCCGTCGCCGCCGAAGGGGCTGACGATCTCCCCGTCGCAGCCGACGAGCAGGAGGACCAGGAGCAGCAGCAGGGATCGAGCCATGGCCCGATGCTGGGTCACCGCGCGCGTCGACGCAAGGGCAGTGCAAGACTCGGGGGGTGATCGAAGTCGTCGCCCACCGCGGCGCCGGGCAGCGCCACGTCCTGCCCCACGCGCCGCCTGAGAACACCGCCGAGGCCGTGGCCTTCGCCTGGGCCCAGGGCGCCCGTGCGGCGGAGGTCGACGTCCAGTTGACCCGCGACGGCGCCGTCGTCTGCTTTCACGATCAGCGCACGGCGCGCACCTCCGACGTCGATCGCGCGGTGAGGGAGTCGACCCTGGCCGAGCTTCAAGCCCTGGACGTGGGCCTGTGGAAGGGCCAGCCGGGGCTGCGGGTGCCGCTGCTTTCCGACGTGCTGGCTGCGGTGCCCGCTCACGCGCGGCTGTACATCGAGCTGAAGTTCCCCCCGGCGATCGTCTCTCCTCTTGCCGAGGTCCTGGCGGGGCTCGACCCCGGCCGCTTCCCCCTGATCACCTTCGGCCTGGACACCGCGGTCGCCGCCAAGGAGGCCCTGCCCGAGCACGACGTCCTGCTGCTGCTGGAGTTCGCCGCCGACTACCCCGCCGGCCGCTGGATCGCCCGCGCCCACCAGGGCCCCGACTGGGCGCCGACGACGCTGCCCGGGGACGTCGACTCCGTCCTGCGGTGGGTGCAGGAGCGCGGCCTGGACGGGATCGACTCCAGCTTCGTCATGCCCCCCAGTCTGCCCCGCCGCCTGGCGGAGGCGGACCTGCGCTGCGCGGTGTGGACGGTGAACGACGTCGCCATGGCCAGGGAGCTGGTCGCCCAGGGCGTGCCGGTGATCACGACGGACCGGGAGGCCGAGCTTCGGGCGGGGCTGGGGGGCTGCGACGCCGGCTGAGCTCAGGGGGCGGGCGTCGGCCAGACCTGCACGCGCTTGATCAGGCGGGTGTAGTCGATGCTGCCGGGCACCACCTTTTCGAACTCCTTCGCCGCGTCCTTCCAGACGTCGCCCCCGCAGGTGAACCCGGTCGGCACCGTCGGCGTGTATCGGGATCGCATCACGAAGCCGCCCTTGGGCGCGGCACCGCTCGTGTCGCTGTCCCCCCCGAGCGGCAGGTCGTTCTTGCCCGCGGTGACCACCAGATCCTGGCCCTGGGACAGCTGCCCTGCGGTGCCGGCCACGCCAGCGTTGATCAACACCATCGCGAAGGTCTTGCCGCTCAACAGCTCCTGCACCTCGTAGCTGCCGGGCAGGAGCACGTTCGGGGCGTTGTCCGACGGGCAGGAGCTGGCGAGGTTGCTCGTGATGATCGTGTCCCGGACCACCAGCAGGTCCGTCTGCCAGTTGGGGCGGTTGTTGAGCCAGGTGTTGTAGGCGGCCTTGAGCGCGTCCAGCTCGTCCCCTCCGGGCGAGTCCGCCGGTCCCTGGGCCAGCTTGAAGTGGGCCTCGGTCCAGCGGAGCGGCAGCCCCTTGTTGCCGTTGGCCTCCTTGTTGATGGCCACCAGCTCCATCGTGCCGTCCTTGAAGCGAATGACGACGCCGCCGAGGACCCCCTGGGGGTTGTAGATCTCGAAGGTGCCCGACTCGACGCTGGCCACCCGGTGCCCGTCGGCGAGCGGCTCCGGATCCGACGGGGCCTCAGGGCAGGCTGGACACGGCGTCGGCGTTGTTGTCGTCGTCGTCGTCGTCCCCCCATTGCAGCCCCACAGCCCCAGGAACACACCAGCCACCAGGAACGAAACCACTCGATTCATCAGTCCAGCCTCTCGGTTGTCGCGCCCCTCGCGCTCCCCGGGCCACCCTACCAGCGGCGCACCACCATTCCGGCAGGGGGTAGGCTGCCGCCTCGTGGACTGGCAGCAAACCCTCTCGATGGCCGCCGGGGACTCCCTGGCGGACGTCGTGCTCATCGCCGGGCGCTACCGGGTGCTGGAGCTGTTGGGCGCCGGCGGCTTCGGCTCCGTCTTCCGCGCCACGGACACGCTCACCGACGAGACCGTCGCCATCAAGGTCGTGGAGGGCGGGGCCACCGACCGCTTTCGCCGCGAGACGTCGGCCCTGCGCTTGCTCCAGGTGCCCGGGGTGGTGCGCCTGCGCGACGAGTTCGAGGCCGACGGCCGCACCTGCATCGTCATGGACTGCGTCGACGGCCAGCCCTTCCCGGGGCGGCGCGTGGCGGGTTGGGCCGGTCTGGAGGCGACGGCGCTCGCCCTGCTGGACGCACTGGGGCGGGTGCACTCCCTCGGCGTCATCCACCGGGACCTCAAGCCCGCCAACGTGCTGGTGGAGGCCGACGGGCGGCCCGTCATCCTGGACTTCGGGCTCAGCGGCGGCGCGGGCCTGGGGCGCACCATCACCCAGACCGGCGCGGTGATGGGCACGCCGGCCTACTTCGCGCCTGAGCAGCTGATGGGCCAGCGCGCCGACGCCCGGGCCGACCTCTATGCGGTCGGCGTGATGCTCTACGAGGCCCTGGTGGGGGCCCGTCCTCACGCAGACAGCGGCGCAGGAGCCCTGCTGCAGCGGGGGACCCGCGCCCCGCGCCCGGTTCGCGACCGCGCGCCCGACGTGCCTCGCGCGGTGGCCGAGACCATCGACGCCCTGCTCTCGGTGCGCCCCGACGACCGCCCCCAGTCCGCCGCCGAGGCGATCGCGCTGTTGGCGGGCCGCCGATCGGTCACCACGAGCATCGAAGGGGTCTTCCCGTGGATCGGCCCTCGCGCGTTGGTCGACCGCGTTGTCGAGCGCGCCCTGGCAGGCAGCGGGAGTCGGCTCGTGGGCGCGGCGGGCTCCGGGCGCAGCCGTCTGGCCCTGGAAGCCGCGGGTCGGCTGCAGGAGCAGGGCCGTTCGGTGGTCCGTCTGGCCACCTCCGGCCGCCCCCTGGACTCCCTGGGTGAGCTGGTCCACGCCGACGCCCTGCACGGCCCTCGCTACGCCGACGCCCAACCGGCCGCCGAGCAGGCCCTGACCGCCTGGCTCGAGGCGGGCGGGATCCTGGTGGTCGATCACCACCGGCCCCTGGATCCCTGGAGCCGGGCGGTGGTGGACGCCGTGCGGCACCGGGGTGTGGTGCTGGAGTCAGGCGATGTTGACGGGGAGGGCGACGACGACGTCCACGTCCTGCCCCTTCGCGCGGAGGACCTGACCCCGCTCTTCGGGGGCCACGAGCTGCTGTTTCACCTGCCTTCGGACGCGGCGTCCGAGCTCCTGCGCCGCACCGACGGGCTCCCCGGGCGCGTCGTTCCGGAGCTGCGGGGCTGGCTTCGAGCGGGCCTGGCCCGGTGGGACGAGGGGCGGCTGCAGGTCGATCGGAGCGCGCTGGTGCGGCTCGGCGCGGGCATGGCCACCCCGGCCGCCGCGATCGGAGGCGACCAGAAGCCGGCGCCGGGAGCCCTGGCCGACCTGTTGGCCTGGATCGAGCTGGCCTGGCCCCACGGCGATCGGGCCCTGCTCGA
This sequence comes from uncultured Pseudomonadota bacterium, assembly GCA_937907595.1. GTDB lineage: Bacteria > Myxococcota_A > UBA796 > UBA9615 > UBA9615 > CALCXL01. The sequence goes on along the minus strand of CALCXL010000777.1, from coordinate 3,165 downwards.
GGCCGTGGTCGGCTGGGCCGGCTGGGAGCTGGACGCCGCCCTGTCCTGGCTGGTCGAGGGTCGCTTCCTGCGCGCCCGGGCCGACGGCGTGTTCGAGGTCGTGGCCGGCGGCTCCCTGGATGCCTGGACTGACGAGCGCCGCGCCGACGCCCACCGCCTCATCGCCCAGCAGCTCCCGGTCGAGGCCACCGCACGCCTGTTCCACCTGGCGTCGGCCGGGGAGCGGGAGGAGCTCGCCTTCGCGGCGGCAGACTTCGCGGCGGCTACGGTGCAGCGGGGTCGGCTGCCGGAGGCGGAGGCCATCGTCAGCGAGGCCCTGGCCGGCGTGCGCGCCACCGAACTCAGCCTCGGCGCCCACCGGCTGGTGGTCGAGCGGGTGGAGACGGCGCTGTCCGCGGGCTCCGCGGCGGCCTACCAGCGCGCGCTGCTGGACCTGGACCGCACCGGCTTGCCCACCCTGGCGATCCTGCCCGTCCTGCGCTGCCTGCTGCAGGCGGCCGTCCACGTTCAGAGTGGCCAGTCCGAGCGCGCCTTGGAGCTCCTGGATTCGGTGCCGGCCCTGGTCGAGCCGCGGATGGAGCGCCGTCGTCGCGGGCTCCGGGCGCAGGCGGTGGCGCGCGACCCTGCCCGCCGGGCGAGGGAGTTCGCGGAGCTGTCGGCCTGGGCGGAGGAGGTGGGCGACGCCGAGACCCTGGCCAGCGTCGCCTCCTGGCGGGCGATGGTCCTGTTCCGGGAGGGGCGCTTCGAGGAGGCCGCGGCCACGCACCTGCGCGCCGCCGCGGGGAGCGCCCGCAGGATCTTCGGGCTGTCGGCGCGCCTCAACGCCGCTTCCGCCTTGCAGGAGGCCGGCGACTACGCCCGCGCAGCCGCTTTGGCCCGCGCCGCCGTGGACGACGCCGCCGAGCTCCGCCACCCCACCTACGAGGCCCGCGCCTGCTGGATCCTGCGAGCCTCCACCTACCGAGCGGGCGGCGAGCTCGCCCTGGATCCGGCGCTGGTCGACGCCTTTCAGGATCTGGACAACGCCGAGCTGCTGGCCGTGGTCCTGGTGACCGAGGCCGCCGTGGCCTGGCGCTCGTCCGACCTCCTCTCCGCCCGAGCCCTGGCCCAGCGGGGGGCCGCCGCCTGGCACCGCTGTCGGCTGCGAGGCCCGGAGCTTTGGATGCGCGCCCTCGCCTGGCTGGCCGGCGCCCCCGCGCCCGACGACCTCCTGGCCGACGCACAGCGCCTCTGCGTCGACGATCCCCTGCCGGCCATCGCCGTGCAGACAGCGGCGCTGCTGGCCCTCGCCGGCCTGCCCTTGCCCCCGGCGGCGCTGGAGCGCGCGGCGCGCGATCTGGCTGCGATCCCCGCCGACACGCTGGACCACAACCAGGGCGTGCTCACCTGGCGGGAGATGGCCGACGCGCTGGGGTGCCCGCCGCGGGACTGAATCCGGCGTTCCCTGCCACCCCTGCCGGCGGGGACTACCCTGCCCCCTATGCGCTCCATCGATCCCCACTCCGGCCTGCTGATCACCCCCTGGGACACCCTCACCCCGAACCAGATCGAGACCCGCCTCAAGCGCGCCACCGCCGCCGCCCTCACCTGGCGCGCCACCGACCTGCCGACCCGCTGCGCCCACCTGCTGGCCCTGGCCGACGCCCTGCTCGCCCGCGTCGACGCCCTGGCGCTGCTGATGGCCCAAGAGGTGGGCAAGCCCCTGGCCGAGGGCCGCGCCGAGGTCACCAAGTGCGCCTGGGTCTGCCGCTACTACGCCGAGCACGCCGCCGACTTCCTGGCCCCCACCCCCATCGACACCGGCGCGGACACCCAGGTGCGCTACGACCCCCTGGGCGTGGTGCTGGCCGTGATGCCCTGGAACTTCCCCTTGTGGCAGGTCCTGCGCTTCGCCGCCCCGGCCCTGGCCGCGGGCAACGTCCTGCTGATGAAGCACGCGCCGAACACCCAGGGCTGCGCCGACGCCATCGCCCACCTGGTCCGCGACGCCGGCCTGCCCTCCGGCGTGCTCCAGAACCTGCCCATCGACGTCGGTCGCGTGGCCGACGTCATCGCCCACCCCGCCGTGGCCGCCGTCACCTTGACGGGCAGCGAGCGCGCGGGCGCCGCCGTGGGCGCGGTCGCCGGAGAGCACCTCAAGCGCGCGGTGCTGGAGCTGGGCGGCAGCGACGCCTTCATCGTGCTGGGCGACGCCGACCTGGAGGCCGCGGTCGCCCAGGGCGTGACCTCGCGCTGCCTGAACTCGGGGCAGAGCTGCATCGCCGCCAAGCGCTTCCTGATCCAGCGCGACGTCCTGGAGGCCTTCACCTCCCGCTTCGTCGCCGCCATGCAGGCCCGGATCGTGGGCGACCCGCAGGACCCCGCCACCCAGGTCGGCCCCCTGGCCCGCGCCGACCTGCGCGACGCCCTGCACGACCAGGTCCAGCGCTCCCTCGCCGCCGGCGCCACCCTGCTCTGCGGGGGCGAGGTCCCCCCGGGCCCGGGCTTCTACTACCCGCCGACGGTCCTGGGCGACGTCACCGAGGACATGCCCGTGGCCACGGAGGAGACCTTCGGCCCCGTCGCCGCGCTGATCCCCTGCGACGACGGCGAGCACGCCGTGCAGATCGCCAACCGCAGCCGCTACGGCCTGGGGGCCAGCGTCTGGACCGCCGACCGCGCCCTCGCCCACCGCATGGCCGAGGGGCTGGACGTGGGCTGCGTCTTCGTCAACCGCATGACCGTGAGCGACCCGCGGGTCCCCTTCGGCGGCGTGAAGATGAGCGGCTACGGCCGCGAGCTGGGCGTGTTCGGCCTGCGCGAGTTCGTCAACGTCAAGACCGTCTGGGTGGAGTAGGGCCGACGGGGGTGGGCTCCAGCGTCCAGGGCACCCGGCCGTGGGGCCGACGTCGCCCTGCCTACCTCTCCAGCTCCGACGGCTCCACCACCCGGACCCGCACGAAGCGGTGGGGGTCGGGCCGCCCCGTCAGGCGCCGACGCAGGCTGCGCGCCCACTCGCGCGGGCGGGTCCGACGGTAGTAGTCGGCCACCTGCGGATCGGCCACGGGCTCGCCATGCTGCCGCTCGTCGCGGTAGCCCTGGACCAGGCTCTGCGCCGCGCGCCGCTGCCCCCGTCCGCCCACCCACACCGCGCGCAGGCCCACCTGCCAGGGCGGCTGACCGATG
>CALCXL010000776.1 GCA_937907595.1 uncultured Pseudomonadota bacterium | reverse complement strand
TGCGCGCCCAAGGTGAGGGCCGAGGAGGACCCGTCGTCGAAGGGCAGCGCCAGGGCGCCGACGTCACGGGCCCCCTGCCCCGCCGCCACCACCGCCTTCAGCCAGCCGGGACCGGGCAGCGCGCCGGGCTGGAAGGTGGCGATCCAGCGGCCCACGCAGCGCTCGGGCACCGCGTTGATCATGGCCGACGTCGTCGTGCCCACGGGCACGTCGATCCAGGTCGCCCAGTCGCAGACCGCCGCCGCGGACTCCGCCAGGGTGCCGCCCTCCTCGCCCACCACGATCAGCTCGCGTGAGGGCCCCTCCTGCTCCAGGGCCGCCTGCAGGGCCGCCGCGAGCCATTCGTCGTCGCCCTGCCGCGCCAGCAGCGCCACGGACACGCCCGAGCCGCCGATCTCCGCCAGGGGGATCTTCGGGGCCACCCCCGCCGGCCGCGACCGCGTCTCCCAACGACGATGCACCCCGTGCACGAAGGAGACGATCTGGTCGGCTTCCAGCGCGTCGGTGCTGACGACCCCGCTGCGGTAGCCGTCCAGATCGCTCAGGTCGATGCCGTCCAGCCGCCCGGCCGCCGTCAGCTCCGTGTGCAGGCGGGAGCCCGGGAAGGGCGTGGCCACGGTGAACTGCGCGGAGTCGGGGTCCAGCTCGTAGGCCAGATCCAGCGTGCGCTGCATGGTGTCCAGGGTCTCCCCGGGCAGGCCGAACATGAAGGTCAGGTGGACCTTGATGCCCAGGGTCTTGACCACCCGGATGGACTCGCGCACGCGCTCCACGTCCAGGTTCTTGCCGATCTGCTTGAGGCGGGCCGTGTCCGCGCTCTCCACCCCGTACTTCACCGCCATCAGCCCGGTCTTGACCAGATCCTCGTACTGCCGCGGGTCGCAGGTGTCCGCCCGGCCCATGAAGGCCCAGGGCATCTGCACGCCCTTGTCCTGGAAGGCGCGGGCGATGTCCGCCGTGCGGCGCTTGCCCAGGTTGAAGGTGTCGTCGTCGAAGTAGACCGACGCGTAGCCCGCCTTCTGCATGGCCAGGACCTCGTCGGCCACGGCGTGGGCGTCCCGGGTGCGGTAGGCGTTGTCGCCGTAGAGGATCTGCGGCCACGCGCAGAAGCTGCAGGTGAACGAGCAGCCCCGGCTGCCCCAGAGCTGCACCGACGGCGAGGGCAGTCCGCCGGGCAGATCGTGGTACCGCTCCATGGGGAACAGGTGCCGCGCGGGCCAGGGGAACTCGTCCAGGCCCAGCTGGCTGGGCTTGCGTCCGCCGTCGATGGGGCCGTCCGCGGTGTTCCAGATCAGGCCGGGGATGGCGGAGGTCGGCGCCGCGCCCTGACGCAGGAACTCGCGCAGCGTCAGCTCGTACTCGCCCACCAGCACGCCGTCGATGAGGTCGTTCCGCTCGAAGAACGCCGGGTCGAACATCGGCTTGTGGATGCCGGCGGCCAGGATGGGCCCGTCGAAGCCCAGGTCCCGCAGACCCTGGAAGGTCTCCATGTCCTCGGCGAAGGAGGGGGTGCTGATCTCCGCCATGAAGACGTCAGGCTTCGCCGCCGCAACGCGCTCCAGGAAGGCAGCGCGGTCCAGGCGCTCGGCGCAGGCGTCCACCACCTCCACCTCCACGCCGTCGGCCTCCAGCACCGCCGCGGCGTAGCCGAGCAGGAACGGGAACGGCATGTACGGCGAGTCGGCGCGTTCCAGGTGCGGCCACCGGGACCCGGCACGGACGCCGTACCAGCCGGGACGCAGCCAGGGCGGGTTGGCGAGGAGGACCTTCATCTGCAGTGCGGGGAGCGTAGCCGCTGCCGGGCGCCTTCGCCGCCTCACGGGCGCCAGCGCGGGACCATGACGGAAGCGCGCCCGTGGTAGCTTCCGCCCGCGATGCGCCCTGGGGCCGGATCGAACGGGCCGAAATGGACCCGTGTGCGGGGGAGCCCGCGGGACCAGAACCAGGGTGTGTAATGCCGTCGAACCGCCGCCCTTGTTGGGGAGCGGGGGCCGGCTGGTCCCCTGGAGTGTACCGATGACCCGTCAGCTGACCCTGCTGCTCGCCCTGCTGCTCCCCCTGACCCTCACCGGCTGCCCGGACCCGGTGGACGACGACGACACCAGCGACGACGACGACGTGGTGGGCGACGACGACGACGCAGCCGACGACGACGACTCCTCCAGCGACGACGACGACTCCGCCGACGACGACGACGCGGCCGACGACGACGAC
>CALCXL010000775.1 GCA_937907595.1 uncultured Pseudomonadota bacterium | reverse complement strand
GCGCTCGGACGCGGCGTCCACGGAGGCGCTGTCCGCCGATCTGGGCCTGGACCCGGCGCGGCTGCTCGTCTTCGACCAGGCCTTCGCCCAGTCCCCCGACGGCCGCCGCTCCGCCCTGAGCGCGCTGCGGGGCGATCTGGCCCTCAACCTGGACCGCCCGCCCGGCCCCGGCTCCCTGCCTGCCGTCCTGGGCGCGGCTGGCTGGAGCACGCTGCTCTTTGGCCCCCCCTCGCTGGCGGCGGCGGCGGGGCCCGACTTCGGCCTGGCCTCCTCCGTAGACCGCGAGGCGTTGGCCCCGGCGCTGTCCGGCGCGGTCGCGGGGCAAGAGGAGCCCGTCTTCGCGTTCGTGCACCTGCCCCCGGCCGGGCCCCCCTTGCACGCGACGACCACCGACGCCCGGGCCCTGCAGGCGGCCTACCGCGAGCGGGTTGCGGAGCTTCGACGGAGGATCGCCAGCTTGAGCGCGGCGTTCGATCGGCCCGACCGACCGCAGATCCTGGTGCTGCTGGGCGGCAGCGGGGCCGAATTGGGCGAGCACCCCGACGAGCCCGAGCGCCTGCACGACACCCGTCTGCGGGTGCCGTGGCTGATCGGCCTGCGCAACGGAGGCGGCCTGCCCTACGGCCGCTTCTCCGCCCTGGTGCAGAGCGCGGACCTGGCGCCCACCCTGCTGGACTTCGTCGACCTGCGTTCCCAGGAGCGGCGGCGCGGCGACGGGGTGGAGCGCGATGGGGTCTCCCTGGAGCCCCTGGTGCAGGGCTGGACGGTGCCGCCCGTGCACGAGCGGCTGGTGTTCGCGGGGCCCTCGGGGGTGGCGGTGCGCACGCGGACCTGGAAGCTGTCCGCGTCGGTGGACGCGCCCTGGCAGCTCCGTCGCATCGGGGTCCGGCTGCACGCCCTGGACGAGGATCCGGGGGAGCGCAGCGACCTGGCCGTCGATCGGGACCTGGGCCCGGTGGGGCTGGGGCTGTTGGAGGCGCTGGAAGAGCGGCTGCAGCGGCCCGACCTCGTGACGGCGGCGCGATGAGGCAAGCGCACCCCGATCGGCCGGCGCGGCCCCTGGTGATCGTGGGCTGGGACGGCGCCACGCCGGAGCTTGTGGGGCCCTGGATGGCCGACGGCACGCTGCCGCACCTGGCGCAGCTGGCCGCGCGGGGGGGCTGGTCGCCCCTGCGATCGACGCTGCATCCCCTGTCGCCCGCGGCCTGGACCTCGGCCTTCACGGGCCTGAACCCGGGGCGCCACGGCATCTACGACTTCGGCCACCGGGCGGCGGACACCTACCGCGTCGACCCCACCGACGGCAGCCACCGCCGGGGCGCGGCGCTGTGGGAGATCGCGTCCCAGGCGGGCCTGAGCTCGCTCGTCGTCGGCGTGCCCATGTCCCATCCCTGCGTGGAGGTGCCGCGGGTGACCTTCGTGCCGGGCCTGGGCGCCGACACCCTGGAGGACGCCACGTGGCCGCGCTCCCTGGCCCAGCAGATCCGCAGCCAGACGCCGGGCTACGCCCTGGACGCCAACGCCTACGAGCACGCCGACCCCGCCGACTTCCTGGCCGCTGTGGCCCAGATGGTGGAGGACCGGGCCGCGGTGACGACCTCCTTGATGCAGCGGGACGGGCCCGACCTGGTGTTCGTGGTCTTCGTGGCCACGGACCGGGTGCAGCACGCCTTCTGGCGGCAGTCCGCGCTGCCCGACTCGCCCGAGCACGTGGCCGGCTGGCGCTTCGCCGACGCGGTGAAGGGCTGCTACCAGCAGCTGGACGCCGCCCTGGGGCGCATCGTGGAGGCGGCGGGCGAGGGCGCGACGGTGATGGTGGTGTCGGACCACGGCTTCGGCGAATTGGAGGGCGACCTCTACCTCAACGGCGCGCTGGAGGAGATGGGGCTGCTGTCGGTCGATCGCGGGCCGGGTCGGGGCCGGCTGGGCGACGTGCTGGAGCGGGTGCTGGAGCGGCTGCCGAGGATGCTGCGGCGGGCCGATCCCGGGGACGTCCACGGCGACGCGCTCACCTTCGGGCACATCCGCTGGCAGCAGACGCAGGCCTACTCGCGCGGGCTCTTCGGGCAGATCTGGCTGAACCTGCGGGGCCGGGAGCCCCACGGGATCGTGGAGCCGGGGCCTGAGGCCGACGCGCTGCTGGCGCAGATCACCGATCGCCTGCTGGCCCTGCTGGAGCCCGACGGCCGCACGCCGCTCATCCAGGCCGTGTTCCGCGGCGCCGACCTCTTTCACGGCCCCCACGCGGCCGAGGCCCCCGACCTGGTGGTGGTGCCCCGGGACTACCGCTGGATGACGCGCTCGGGGCGGGAGATCGGGCCCCGTGGGCAGATCACGGGCGAGCCTGCGGTGCGCCACACCGGCAACCACCGCATGAACGGCGTGCTGGTGGGCGGTGGCCCCGGCGTCCAGCAGGGCGCGGCGCCCGACCTGCTCCGTTTGCTCGATCTGACGCCGACGGCGCTGGCGCTGTTGGGCATCGAGGTCCCCCGCAGCCTGGACGGGCGCCCCATGACCGACCTGCTGTCTTGCGATGTCGGCTGGACGGACGACGTGCCGTCCCAGCCCGGCGCGGTGGAGCCGGCGGACAAGGACGCGCTGGAGGCGCGCTTGCGGGGCTTGGGTTACCTGGCTTGAGCGCAGGGGCCGGCCCGGTCGACGCAGATCCCGCGGGAACCCCCAAACGACGAAGCCCCGACCGTGTGGCCGGGGCTCCGTACGAAGTTCGAATC
>CALCXL010000774.1 GCA_937907595.1 uncultured Pseudomonadota bacterium | reverse complement strand
ATCTGCGAGGCCGGCTTCGACGTCACCGGCTACGACATCAACGAGGGCACGGTGGCGGCGCTCAACAGCGGCCGCTCGCACATCGGCGACATCAGCGACCAGGAGCTCCAGGCAGCCATCGCCGCGGGCCGGTACCGCGCCCGCTGCAACTTCGACGCGATGGGAGAGGCGGACGTCGTCTCCATCTGCGTGCCCACGCCCCTGAGCAAGACGAGGGACCCGGACATCTCCTACATCGTCGACGCCACGAAGCAGGTCGCCCAGCGCCTGCGCCGCGGTCAACTGGTGGTGCTCGAGTCCACGACCTTCCCGGGCACGACCGAGGAGGTCGTCCTGCCCCTCTTCTCCGAGAGCGGGCTGACCGTCGGCAAGGACTACTTTCTCTGCTTCTCGCCCGAGCGCGTGGACCCGGGCAACCCCAACTTCGACTCCCACAACACCCCGCGCCTCATCGGCGGCATCACGGAGAACTGCGGCACGGCGGGGGCGGCCATGTACCGCTCGTTCCTGGAGCACGTGGTGCTGATGTCCTCCACCCAGGCCGCGGAGATGGCCAAGCTGCTGGAGAACACGTTCCGCGCCGTCAACATCGGCCTGGTCAACGAGGTCGCAGTCATGTGCCGCAAGCTCGGCCTGGACACCTGGGAGGTCATCGACGGGGCGGCCACCAAGCCCTTCGGCTTCATGAAGTTCTACCCGGGCCCCGGTCTGGGAGGGCACTGCATCCCGGTGGACCCGCACTACCTGAGCTGGGTGCTGAAGCGCCTCAACTACACGGCGCGCTTCATCGAGCTGGCATCGGAGGTCAACACGGGCATGCCGGCCTACGTCGTCGAGCTGATCAGCGACGCCCTCAACGACGATCGCAAGGCGGTCAACGGCAGCCGGATCCTGGTGCTCGGCGTGGCCTACAAGGCCAACGTCAGCGACATGCGCGAGAGCCCGGCCCTGGACGTCGTGCAGCTCCTGCAGGAGCGCGGCGCCGACGTGCGCTACCACGACCCCCACGTGCCGCGGATCCGCCTGACCGACGAGGGCAGCCTGGAGTCCGTGCCCCTCACCGACGACGAGCTGACCGGGGCCGATCTGGTCGTGATTACGGCCGCCCACCAGTCCATCGACTGGGCCCGCGTCGGCCGCACCGCCGGGCGCATCGTGGACACCCGCAACGCCATGGCCCGGGTCGAGGGCGTGACCGCGCGCGTGACCAAGCTGTAGGAGCCCCGCGCTCCCGCTGGAGCGGATTCCCAGGCAGCGAAGGCCTCCCCAGCCGGCTACCCTTCGCCGCGCATGAAGCGGGCCCTGCAAGTCATCGTGATGCTCGCGGTCGGAGGCGCCTGCCTCTGGCTCGCCTTCCGCGACGTGGAGTTCGAGGCCTTCCGCGACGAGCTGCAGCGCGTCGACTGGCCCATCTACATCAGCGGCGTCTTTCTCTTCGGCCTGCTGCACCTCACCCGCTCCATCCGCTGGGGCAAGCTGGTGCAGGCGGTGGAGCCGGACGTCCGCTTTCGTTCGTACTTCTCCATCTGCTCGGTGGGCTTCTTCCTGATCAACGTCCTGCCGTTCCGGCTGGGCGAGTTCGTGCGTCCCTACCTGCTGTTCGAGCGCGAAGGCGTGCCCTTCGGCTCCGGCCTGGCGACGGTCCTGCTGGAGCGCGTGCTCGACGTCGTGGCCCTGGGCGTGCTCTTCGTCGGCGTGCTGCTCTTCGCGGACATCCCCTCCACCGTGGTCACCGTGGCGGGGCGCGACTACGACATCGTGCGTCTGGGCCGCACCACCATCCTCGGAGCCCTGGTGCCCTTCGGCGGCGCCGCCATCGCGCTGGTGGTCCTGGGGGAGCGTGGGGTTGAGATCGCCCGCCGCGTCTTCGGCCGGGTGGATCCCCGCGCTGGCGACCTGGCGGCCAGCTTCCTGTCCACCTTCGTCTCCACCCTCCGGTCCCTGGGCGAGCCCCGCCACGCTGTGAAGATCCTGCTGTGGACCGCCGTGCCCTGGACCGTCAACGTCTGCTCGATGCTGTGGATGGCCAAGGCCTTCTCCTTCGGCGCCGGGCTGGGCTTCTGGGACGGCGCGGCGATCCTGGTGGCCGTCTGCGTGGCCCTGATCCTGCCGGCGCCCCCGGGCTTCGCGGGCGTGTTCGAGCTGGCGGTGACCATCGGCGTGGCGCTGTACGGGGTGGAGGCTGCCCCCGCTGCTGCCTTTGCGGTCTGCGTGCACGCCGGACAGTTTGTGCTGCTGACCACCCTGGGCACGATCTTCCTGGTGGCCGACCGCATCAGCGTGCGCCGGCTGCTGGA
>CALCXL010000773.1 GCA_937907595.1 uncultured Pseudomonadota bacterium | reverse complement strand
ATGACCTTTATGGGGCGGTCCCTGCAATTCATTTCCGAAAATGACTCCGACCTAGTCAAAGGCGGCAAGCTAAGCGCCTTCAATCAATTCGGTACCGATCTATTTTTGGCGGGGGCGGCGGAGGCGTACTCGCCGCGCGCGGCGCTGAGGTCCAGCAGGACGCGCCCCACGTCCCCCTCCAGGGCCTCCGCGCAGGCGCTGGGGCCCGGCGGCAGCTTGAACCCCTGCACGGCGGCGTAGGCCACATAGAACAGCAGCCACAGCGCCACCCAGGGCCGCAGGCGGGGGCCACGCCAGGCTCGCAGGCGCCCCAGGAGCAGCGCCGCGATGAGGGCCGCGGCCGTCACGCACACGGGCAGGGGGGCCAGCACCCAGCCGATGGCCACGAACATGGGCAGGGACAGCCCCAACAGGGAGAGCAGCCGCCGCACGATGCGCTCCCCCGGCCCCCGCTCGCTCAGGTCGAACGAGGCGGCCCAGAGCCCCACGCCGATGCCCAGGAGCCCGCCCCCGACGGCGTAGGCGACGCTCGTGACCCGCAGCGGGAGCAGGGAGCGGCCGAGGGTGGTGACCAGGAAGGCGCCGGCCAGGGCCCCACCCAACATCAGGGGCAGCCGGTCGACCCAGCCCGCCCGATGGGGGCCGCGCAGCCTCGGCGGCAGGAGCAGGGCGCCCAGGGCGACGGCGCCGGGCAGCAGCCAGACCGCGGGGCCCCAGGCCGTCGGCGCCGCCATCGCGGCCAGCAGCGCCAGCCAGGTCGTCGCCACCAGGGAGCGGGCGCGGGCCAGGGCGGGCCCTCCCGGGTTGGCGTGGAAGGCGCTCACGCAGACCCCCACCCAAGCCACGACCAGGGTCATGGGGGGCTCGGAGCTTTGGGCGGCGCCGGGCAGGCCGAGCAGCCCGACGACGGCCGGCGCCACCGCCGCGGTGATCGGGGTCATGGCGAAGGCGATGACGGCGGCGACGACGGAGGACAGCACCGTCAGCGGGGGGAGCCCCTCGCCTTCGGGCAGCGCCGAGGCGCGGCGCAGAACCCGCGTGATGAGGAAGAGCAACAGGATCAGCAGGGGCGTCGACGTCGCCGCGCTCAGGAGCCCCACCAGGGCCTCCCGCAACCGGTCCGGCCCGGTCATGCCCACCGCCACCGCCGCGGACAGCAGCAGCCCCCCTTCCAGCACCAGCCCGCCCACGAGCAGTCGATCGTCCCCCTCCAGCCGCGCCCGCAGCCGGGGCCAGAGCGCGGCCAGCAGCAGGAGCGTGGCGGGGTAGCCGAGCTGCGGGGGCCGCACCCCGATCGCGCCGAAGAACCACGCGCCGGCCACGGGCAGCGCCACCATCCCCGCGAAGCCCCACAGCGCCACCGCGGCGGCCCGGCGAGAGGCCGGCACCACGAGCAGCCGCGCCAGGAAGACCGCCGCAGCGGCGCTGGTCAGGGCGCCCGGGCCCAGCACCGACTGGGAGAGCGCGCGCCCTTCGCGCAGGGACGTCACCTGCACCGACACGTCGGCCACCGCCGGCCCGAGCACCTGCAGCAGCTGCGCCGCGAAGAGGGCGCCGAAGAGCAGCCGGAGGATCGGTCCCTGCCAGGGCGGCAGCCGCCAGCGGGTGGGCGGGGCGAAGGACAACAGCGCCATCCCGCCGCCTGCCGCCGACAGCGCCAGCAGCCAGCCCAGATGCACCAGGAAGCCGCCGTAGACGTCCGGCGGGGCGATGGTCAGGGGGATGGGCAGGACGGCGAAGGGGACGAGCAGGGCCCACCGCAGACAGCGCCGGCGGCGATGCTCACGCAGCGACGGGTCGGTTGCGATGGGGGCGGACGGATCGATCGCAGCGTCTCCTGGGGGACCGGCGCCGGGCGGCCCGTCCTCTCCGTGGCCGGGGCCCTGTGCCCCGATCGCGGGGAATTCTACCCCCGCAAATCGCCGACCGCCGACCCGTCCTTCGGTCAAGCGCCGACCGACAGGGCCGACGGGCACCGACCGCGGAGCCTCCGCGGGTGAGGCGCGATTCAACACGCCGCCGTCCTCCGGGGTTCTGTGCCAGGGAGCGGGGTGCACTAGGATGGAACGCATGACAGAGCCGCGATCCGTCCGCACCGCGATCGTCGCAGCGTTGATCGTCTACGCGGTGCTCTGGTTCGCCGCCGCGCAGCGTCCGGCGCCGAACGGGGACGCGGTCTCAACCTGGGGCACCCTGGAGCCCCACCGCAGCGTGCTCTGCGTGGAGGAGGGGCCCCGGCTCCTGCTCGCCGCCGCGCCGGAGGACGCCGACCGCGCCGCCGTTCAGGCCGAGCTCCTCTCCAGCGAGGTCCGTTGGGGCGGCGACCTGTCCGTGGTGCATCGGGACCACGCCTACCGCGCCTCCTTGTCGGTGTTCGGCTTCGAGCTGCCGTGGATGAAGAACGAGTACACGTCGGGCCTGCCGGAGTGGCTGCCGCACGGGGTCTTCCGCCTCACGCGCTCCCTGGCGGCGGGGCAGATGACGACCATGCTGCTGGGCGCGCTGGTCCTCATCCTCTGCGCGCTGACCGCGGCCCGCATCGGCGGCTGGCGGGCCGCGGCGCTGACCGGCGGGCTTCTGGCGGTCGACCCGGCCTTTCACCTCTGGAAGAAGGTGGCGGCGGGCCCGGAAGTGGCCCTGCAGCTCTGCGCCGCGGCGGCGACCCTGCTGTGCTTGCGGGCGATCCAGGAGCGCGCTCCCCGCCGCCTGATGCCGGCCGCCCTCCTCATCGGCCTGGGCTGCCACGTCAAGCCGAGCTTCGTGGCCTTCGCCGCGCCCCTGGTCCTGGTGACGCTGCCGATGCTGCCCTGGTCGGCGCTCAGCCGCCGGGGCTGGATCCGCATCGCCGCCGCGGCCCTGGCCCTGGCCCTGCTCGGCGGCTCCCCCAGCCTCATCTACTGGGCCACCCAGCCGGCGCAGTCGTCCTCCGTCGGCTGGCAGGAGAACAGCCGGGACCGACTCCTGGAGATCACCCGCCGCCTCATGCCCACAAAGAAGGGCTCGCCGGACATGCACTCCCGGGTCAAGGACGTGTCCGCCGCCCGCGTCCTGCTGGTGCCCGGCTCCTGGCAGGCCGACTACTACGCCATCCGCGACGCCCGCGGGAACGACCCCGATCGCGCCGGCGACCGGCCAACCCGCCTCGAGCGGGACCGGCCGCCTCCGCTGATCCTGGCCGGGGCCGTCGCCTCCGTGGCCCTCCTGCTCCTGGCTGGGATCGGGGCTCTTCGAAGGCGCTCCACGATCCTCTGGGCGGTGGCCCTGGGGCTCTCGGTGCCCTTCTTCGTACGCGCCATGCACCCCGATCCACACCACATCGCCCTGACCCTCCCGGGGCTCGCCGTGGCCCTGGGGGTCGGCGCGACCGCGATCTTCCACGGCTCCCTGGGGCGACGCGTCCTCCTGGTCCTCGCCTCGGTGGCGTTGCTGGGGCGCGCCGCGGACCTCCGTCGCATCGACCCCGCGATCGAAGAGCGGGTCGGCCGGCTCATCGACCGCAGCAACTGGCCCCCCCTCATCGACGCACTGCTCGCCGAAGGCGCCCTCAACCCCGCGGTGCTGGACTACGAGGGCATGTCCCTGGTCGACTTGCACAGCGGCGGCCGCGTGCGCCCCTTCCTGTACGCCCGGGCCGGCGGCGACGGTCTCCACAGCTGCCTGGTGGCTGGCAGCGACGCGTGGCTGGCCGCCATCCTGCGAGCCCATCGGGGCGGCCACCTGCTGCTGCTCTGGGGCGTCGACGGCATGCCCACCGCCGCCGCCCGCTCCTCCTGGGTGGAGCCGAACCACCTGCGCGACGTCGCCCGCGCGGCCGACCTGGGCGTGGCCCGGGTGAAGGAGCTCCGGGACAGCCGCGGGCGCTGGTACGCGACGCTCTACGCGATCACCGGGGGGCGCTGATCGCGGAGACCCACCCGCGATGAGTCGACCCACGGGCTGCTAGCCTCCCCGCCGGAGGCGGTGATGCACGACGACGAGAACGACCCGCGATCCGGCAGCCGACGCCGGGTTCTCAAGCTGCTGGCGCTGGCCCCCCTGGCCGGCTGCGTGGCCGACGCGGAGCCCACCGACGACGACGACGACGAGGTGCCCAGCGGCCCGCCGCCCCTGGTGGGCGAGGTCTCCGTGGGGCGGGTCGACGAGCTCCAGCCCATGACCCTGCAGGCGATCCCCGGCGAGCGGGTGGCCATCGGGCGCGACGACGGCGGGCTCTGGGCCCTCAGCCTGCTCTGCGGCCACCTGGGCTGCACGATCGGCGAGGGCGAGGGCGCCGGCGGCGTCTCCTTCAACGGGATCCGCTGCGGCTGCCACGGCAGCGAGTACGGGCGCGACGGCGACCTGCAGCACGGCCCGTCCACCCAACCCCTGCGCAACCTGGCAGTGCGCGTGGAGGGGAGCGGGGAGATCATCGTGGACCGGGACGAGGACGTGGCGCTGGGCAGCCGGACCCCGCTCGTCAGCTGATCCCGCCCGTCAGCTGAGGGCTCCCACCGGTCGACGGATCCCCGCTACTCGGTGTCCTGGGGCGAGGAGCACTGGGGGTCCAGGCGGTCGATGTAGCCGTCGCCGTCGTTGTCCTGGCCGTCGTTGCAGGGGTCGGTGCTGAAGCCCAGCTCCTGCCCGTCGGGACCTGCGCAGTCGGCGTCCTGCCCGTCGATCCACCCGTCGCCGTCGTCGTCGATGCCGTTGCTGCAGGGCGGCAGCTCGGACAGCAGGATCGCGCTCCGGCAGTCGGGGTCCGAGCCGTCGGAGGCGCCGTCGCCGTCGTTGTCCCGCCCGTCGTTGCAGGCCGTGTTGCCGAAGCCCTGCTCCAGCTGCCGGGCGCCGGGCTGGCAGTCGGGGTCGTCGCGGTCGGTCCAGCCGTCGCCGTCCTCATCCACGCCGTTGTCGCAGGGGCGGTTGTCGTCGGGCACACGCAGGGGTTCCAGGGCGAACTCCGGCGGCGGATCGGCCGGCTGCAGGACCCGCTCGCCGGTCCAGGAGGCCTGCACCACCCGCCCCTCGAAGTCGACGACGATCAGGCCGACGTCGGCCTGGACGCCCTCCAGGGCGTCGGAGCCGAAGAGCAGGATCTGGTCGCGCCCGGGCTGGTCGGGGTCGGTGCGCAGCGACGGGATCTCCGCCACCACGTCGTCGTTGCCGTCGCCGTCCACGTCCCGAAACTTGAGGTTGGGGTTGAGCTCGCCGAAGAGCACCAGGTCCGACGTGCTCTGGATCGGCGGGTCGGCCCCCACCACCGCCACCTGCAGGTAGCCGCCGATGCGGTGGATCCAGTCCATCACCGCCTGGGGGTTGTCCGCGCGCGGGGTCAGGACCATCCAGGGCGTGCCCTCAGGCTTGGTGGCGCGGTCCGACGCCGCCGCCGGCACCCGGACGTCCGGCGTGGGCCCCTCCTCCCCTTCGGGCTCCGCCTCGCAGGCGCAGAGGATCGACGCCGCCAGGAGGGCGAGCAGCCAGCGGGAGGTCGGCGAAGGGGACACACGGGACATGAGGGCTCCAGCGGGCTCGATGGTAGCATCGGCCCCTGGAGCCCCCATGCCCCGACCGCTCGCCGCCGCCGTCCTCCGCCATGCCCTCGCGGCAGGGCTCGGGCTCGCGCTGGCGGTGCTCGCGACGGGCTGCGACGTCGAATCCGACCGCGAATACGGGCTGTACCCCCCGGAGATCGGCGGCCCCATCCAGGGGCTGGACGACGCCACCCTGGCCCGTTGGGAGTCGGGCAAGGCCGTGATGGAGCGCAGCTTTGGCCCGTCCGAAGGCCTGGGCCCCCAGTACAACGCCACCTCCTGCGCCTCCTGCCACCACTTTCCGGCCACGGGCGGCAGCTCCAACCGGTTCCGCGACTTCCACCTGCTGCAGTCCGAGGCCGCCAACGGCGTGCGCCAGGACCACGGCAGCGAGGCCAGCGGCCCCCTGCGCAAGGCCTACTCGGTGCCCGAGGGCCACGTGGCTCCGCCCCCGGGCGCCGACGTCTTCGCCCGACGCGTCCCCCTCTCCGCCCTGGGCGTCGGCCTCTTCTCCCTGGTGGCCGACGAGGACATCCTCAAGCACGCAGACCCCGACGACGCCGACGGCGACGGCATCTCCGGCCGCGCCCACCAGCGGCCCGAGGGCGTGGGCCGCTTCGGGTACAAGGCGCAGTCGGCGACCCTGGAGCGGCTGGTGCGGGGCGCGCTCAAGGACCAGATGGGGCTGACGACCCCCGCCGTCGACTTCCAGGCCACCCTGGCCCAGCGGCGCGCGCTGTCGGACGCCCTGCTCTCCAGCGCCCAGGCCCACCCCTCCAACCTGGACGAGGACCCGGACCGCGACGACGACGCAGCCGCCGATCCGGAGCTGGGCGGCGAGGACCTGCGCGACCTCATCACCTACCTGACCTTCCTGGCCCCGCCCCCGCCCGTGAACATCGGCCAGGACGAGGCCGTGGAGCGCGGTCGCACCCTCTTCGGCACGCTGGGCTGCATGTCCTGCCACCGGCCGACGCTGCCGACGCCCCTGGGCCCCATCCCCGCCTACACCGACCTGCTGCTGCACGACATGGGCGGCGACATGGGCCCCGACCTGGCGGTGGGCGACGCGTCGGAGACCGAGTGGCGGACCACCCCCCTGGTCGCGGTGCGCCTGCACATCCCCTACATGCACGACAACAGCGCCCCGGCCTACCGCTTCTCCACCCTGGGGCACGGCGGGGAGGCGCGGGCCTCGTCCCTGGCCTGGCAGGACCTGAGCGAGGACGATCGCGGCGACCTCAACGCCTTCCTGGACAGCCTGGGCGGCTGGAACCCCAAGGGGCGCGTCCTGGCGCCGGAGGGCGAGCCGCTGCCCGAGCCCGGCACCCTGGGCGGCACCCAGACCACCCTGGATCCCTGGGGCATGGAGCTGTGGGGCAAGGGTCGGGACAAGTTCGACCGCGGCGTGTCTCCGTCCTTCGACTCGGGCCTGGGCACCTTCTTCAACGGCGACTCGTGCCGCAGCTGCCACTTCTCGCCGGTGCTGGGCGGCGCGGGGGGCAACGACGTCAACGTGATCCTGGCCCAGGCGCAGGAGGGGCAGGCGCCTGCGGTCTGGCCCCTGCTCCCCGGCACCCTGCCGCGCACCTCCATCCCCCGCGTGGCCCCCTGGGCCCTGCCCGACGACCCCCTGCTGGTGGAGCTCCGCAACACGCCCTCCCTGTTGGGCCTGGGGCAGCTCGACCGCGTCGACTCCGAGCACATCCTGGCCCTGGCCGACCCCGACGACGCCGACGGCGACGGCATCTCCGGCCGCGCCCGCATCCTGCCCACCGGCCGCCTGGGCCGCTTTGGCTGGAAGGCGCAGGTGCCGACGCTGCTGGACTTCACCTGCCAGGCGCTGCGCGGCGAGCAGAGCATCACGGTCGACCCGAACTACAGCGACTACACGTCGGCCAACGACGGCGACGAGTACCAGGACCCCGAGCTGCAGGACGGCGGGCCCCTGGAGATCACCTGGTTCGTGGAGCAGCTCGCCGCCCCGGCGCCCCAGGGCGACCACCCCGAGGGACGCCAGGCCTTCGCCGACTTCGGCTGCGACAGCTGCCACGTCCCGGACCTGGGCGGCGTCCCCGCCTTCACCGACCTGCTGATGCACGACGTCGCCCCGCCCGACGCGCCCCTGGTCAACCTGGAGCCGGACCTGCTGCCCACCGAGTTCCGCACCCCGCCGCTGTGGGGGGTCTCCACCACGGGGCCCTGGCTGCACGACGGCTCCGCGGAGACCCTGCGCGCCGCCCTCTCCGCCGGCCACTTCGGCGAGGCCACCGGGGCCCGTCAGGCCTTCGAGGGGGCGCCCAGCGACCGGCAGGAGGCCCTGCTGGGCTTCCTGTCCACGCTCTGAGCCCCCGGTGCGCCGCCCCCTGCCGCTGCTCCTGCTCCTGGCCGCCTGCACGCCGGGCGAGCCCATCGACGAGCCTCCCCCCGACCCGGTCCTGGCCGAGGGCGTCGACCTGGGCCCCGTGCTGGCCTGCGACGACCCCGTCGAGGGCTCCGATCGCCTGAGCGAAGAGGCGTCGACCCGCGGCCTCACCGCGGATCAGACCCCCCCCACCACCCTGGGACAGCCGGCCGGCAGCCTGGGCGGGGGGCTGATCGTCGAGGACCTGGACGACGACGGGGACCTCGACGTGCTCAGCGTGCAGATCACCGGCGAGCTCCACCTCTACCGCAACGACGGCAGCGCGCACTTCGACCTGCTCCCCTCCTCCTCCGGCCCGACCGCGAACAACGCCGTCGCCCAGGGCGCCCTGGACCTCGACGGCGACGGCCTGCCCGAGCTCCTCACCGGCAACCTGGGCTCCCTGACCATCGCGCCCAACCTGGGCGGCCTGACCTTCGGAGAGCGCCGCGTCGCCTACCGCCCACCGGGCCAGCCCACCTCCCAGGGCACCACGCTGAGCTGGGGCGACGTGGACGGCGACGGCGACCTGGACCTCATCCTGCCCACCCTGCTGCTCATCGATCAGCCGCCGGGCGAGCCCGACGTGGGCGCCGTCGACGCCCTGCTCATCAACGAGGACGGCGACTTCAGCCTGGGCGCCGAATTGAGCTCCGGCGGCGACGTGCCGGGCATGACCTTCCTGGCCCTCTTCACCGACCGGGACCTGGACGGCGACATGGACCTCTTCGTGGGCTCCGAGGGCGGGCACTACGGCCTCCCGCCCAACGCCTTCTGGCGCAACGACGGCGTGGTGGAGGGCGAGGCGGTGCTGGTCAACGACGCGGTCGACGTGGGCGCGGACCTGCTCATGTCGGCGATGGGCGTGGCGTCCCGGGACCTCAACGACGACGGTCGACCCGACTACTGCATCACCGATCTGGGCCCCCTGCGCTGCCTGCTCTCCCAGGGCGAGGGCTGGGTGGAGGGGGGCGCGGCCCTGGGGCTGGTGCCCGACTGGGAGGGCGACCTGATGCTCTGGTCGGTGGAGATCGAAGACCTGGACAACGACGGTCGCCCCGAGGCCTTCGCCGCCGGCGGCCTGCCGGGCCCCTCAAACACCTCCGTGGACCTGAGCCAGCAGAAGGACGTGCTGTGGTGGGCGGGCCCCGGGGGCTACGAGGACGTCTCAGAGGCCGTCGGCTTCGACGATCGCGCCGAGCACTACGGCCTGGCGGCGGGCGACCTGGACGGCGACGGGGCCCTGGACATCGTCATCGTCGGCAGCGAGGGCAAGCCGAAGCTTTGGATGAACCGCTGCAGCAGCGGCGCCTGGCTGGAGGTCCGCCTGGAGGGCCCGCCCGACAACGGCAAGGGCTACGGCGCGCGGGTCGAGGCGGTGGTCGGCGATCGCCGGATCCCCCGGGAGGTCCTGGGCCCCCGCGCCTACGGCCAGA
>CALCXL010000772.1 GCA_937907595.1 uncultured Pseudomonadota bacterium | reverse complement strand
CCCGGGGCATGAACGCATCATGAGCGCGGCGGGGTCCGGGTCGCAAATGAGATCCTGGCGCACCTCGCCGAGCACCTGGGCGACTGGCGCGACAAGACGGAAGGGCGCTTGATCGAGCGGGTCGAGAAGGAAGCCGCGGAGGAGCTGAGGGTGTGGGGGCGGCCAGCACCCCAAGGGCGGGAGGCACAGCACCCCAAAGCCCGGAGGCACCAGCGCTTCAACCGACCTAGACTGTCCCCCCGTGACCCGCCTCCTCCCCCTCGCCCTGCTGCTCTGCGGCTGCGGCAGCCAGGTCGCCGCCACCCTGGCCGAAGAGTGGGAGGTCACCGTGGATGCCGAGCGGGGCTCGGACCTGCGGGTCGTCGACTACCTGCCCGCGGACGGCATCGTCGGCGTGGCGCACCGCAGCTCCCCCTACTTCCTGTTCAACCGCCCCATGACGGCCCAGGAGTCCGCCGATCTGGGCGACCTGACCCTGGCCGAAGCCGACGGCGGCGCGCAGTTCACCTTCGCCCCGCAGGTGGCCTTCGACGACGCCGCGGTGACCTACGGCGACGACGTGCTCAACCGCCCCGAGCCCTACGTCGTCGACGTGCAGCTCCCCGGCGGCCCCTTCCACTCGGCCTTCGCCACCGACGAGCCGCCCGGCCCCGACTTCAACATCGCCCAGGACCTGAGCGTGACGGCCTTCGGCGGCAACAGCGACCACGCGGCCACCCTGGCCTCCTACTTCACCCCCGGCTCGCCGGTCTGGCTGGCCAAGGTGACGGGCCTTGGGACCGCCTTGCCGGCCACGGTCGACATCGCCCTGGCGGTGACCGACGGCGCCTCCACCAACGGGCGCCCCTTCTACATCCACCGCCAGTACGGCTACATCACGCGCTTTGCCGGGGTGACGGTGACGACCGCCGGCGCGTTCGAGGCCACCCTGGAGGGGGCCTTCCTGCCCCTGTGGATCTCCGGCGACCCGGTGCTGCTGCGCTTGACCCCGCTGACGGTCCGCGGCCGCTTCGACCTCAGCGGGGCCGAGCCGACGCTGGCCGACTTCGAGCTTCACGGCGTCGTCGACACGCGCTCCCTCCTGAAGATGGCCGACCTGCCCGAGCCCTGGCCCCGCCTGCTGGACATCGTCGAGCTGGACGTCGACACCAACGGCAACGACGTGCCCGACTCCGCCACCATCCACCTGGAGTCCCAGCCCGCCCTCGTCCCCCGGGACCAGATCGACTTCGGCTGATGCGTCGGCTCCTGCTGCCCTCTGCGGCGCTCCTGGGGCTGCTGTGCGCCGTCGGGGTGATCGGGGGCCTGCTGCCGGCCCTACCCACCGTGCCCGCGGCCGTGACCCTGCTGCTGGCTCTGTCGATCGCGGCCGCGTCGACGCCCTCCTGGCGGCTCTTCGGGCCCGCCCTGGTGCGGGTCGCTGATGCCGAGCGCGTCGCCCTCACCTTCGACGACGGACCCGATCCCGACGGCACCCCCGCACTGCTCGACGCCCTGGACGCCGCCGGCATGAAGGCGACCTTCTTCGCGGTGGGGGAGCGGGCCCAGCAGCACCCCGACCTGCTGCGGGACATCGCCGCGCGGGGCCACCAGGTGGGCAACCACTCCATGCACCACCGCTGGCCCGCGATCATGAGCGCGGCCGGCGCCCGGAGGGAGCTGCAGGAGGCCCAGCGGGTCCTCGGGGAGCTGCTGCCGACGCCGCCGACCCTCTACCGCCCGCCGATCGGCCTGGTCAGCCCCTTCGTGTTCCAGGCGGCGGAGGAGGCGGGGCTTTCCCTGGCCGCCTGGTCCCTGCGGACCCTGGACGGGCGGCAGGGCGATCCCGCGGCCCTGCTGCGTCGGCTGGAGGGCGTCCGCGGCGGCGACGTGGCCCTGCTGCACGACGGACGCGGGCCCCACGGGCGGATCCCGGCGGCGGAGGCGGCGGCGGAGATCGTGGCGCTGTTGCAGGGCAAGGGGCTGCGCTCGGTGACCATGGACGAGCTCTTCGGCCCCCAACCGGCCGCTCGGTCCTACGCGGTCGCGGTGGGCCACATCGTGCGCGTCGCGCTGTTGCTGCTGCTGGCCTCAGCCTTCCTGGCGCCGTGAGCCGCGCAGAGCCTCCTCCAGCTGCTCGGTCAGCGGGGTGAGGTCGATGGGGAAGCGGCTGGAGGCCGTCTCCGTGTTGGTCATGGCGACGAAGCACAGCCCCTCGTCGGGGTAGGCCACCAGCCGCGTGCGCGCCTTCTCCTGGCCGCCGTTGTGCTCCACGCGGAGCTGGCCCGAGGCGCGGCTGACCCCGAAGCCCAGCGCGTAGTAGGAGCTCTCGCCGTTCGGCAGCACCGGCGTGGCCCACAGCTCGGACTTGCCCACGTCGCCCACCAGCCCATCGCCGACGAGCAGCGCACAGAACTCCGCCAGCTCCTGCGTCGTGCTCAGAAACCCGCCGCCCGGGGCCTTCCAGCTGACGTCCTGGTCCCGGCTGATGGCGATGCCCATCGAATCCAGCAGCGCGTAGCCCTGGGCCCGGTCCGGCGCGGGGGACAGGTGCGTGTCCGGGCGGATGCCGGCCGCGGGGGTGCCGGCCAGCATCTCCCGGACGGCCCGGAAGTAGGCGACGTCAGGCGCTTCGCCCTCTTCGGCCACCGCGCCCCCGATCGCGGCCCCGGCCAGGTTGTAGCCCAGCGTCGTGTAGTGGAAGGCGGTGTTCGGCGGGTGCTGCAGGGGCGCGTCGGCCCAGTCGGCCAGGGCCCAGAGAAAGCCGGTGTTGACCTTGGGGTCGTGGCGCCGGGCCAGGGACGGCGTGGGGTCCTCGTTGAAGTCCTCGTAGGAGGGAAAGCCCGCCAGGTGCCGCAGGGTCATGCGCAGCGTGATGAGCGGAGGCTCGACGTCGATGGGCGCGCCGTTGAGAAGGCGCTTCGTCGGCGTCTTGTACGCGGGCCAGAGCCGATCCAGGGGGGCGTCCAGGTCCAGGCGACCCTGCTCGTGCAGCCGGGCGGCCAGCACGCCGGTCAGCGACTTCGACAGCGACGCCCAACGCACCCGGCTGGTCTGGGGGTCGAAGGGCTGGCCCGCCTCGTGGTCCGCCTCGCCGAAGCCGCCCAGGTAGGCCACGCGGCCGTCCACCACCACGCCCACGCCCAGCCCCACCAGGCGCTGGGCCATGCGCGTGCCCTCGGAGATGCCGCTGAACTGCGCCACGGGCAGCGGCGGCGGGGCCGGGGCCTGGGGGCGGCAGCCGACGAGCAGCAGGAGCAGGAGCAGGAGCCTCATCGCCGCCAGCCTCGCAGCGGCACCGCGATCACCACAAGGAGCGCGACCGCCCACGTGATCCAATCCAGCGCCGGCGCGGTGCGGATCATCAGCCAGGCCAGGGGCGTGACGGCCACGAAGAGCACGAGGCCGGCCCAGGCGATGCGGTCCCAGCGGGCCTGGGGGCGGGTTGAGCCGCGGTACAGCAGGCCGAAGCTGCCCAGGAGGGCCAGCCACGCGAACCAGTCGCCCAGGGCCGTGTAGGGCGTGGGCACGGTGTAGTGGGCGACCTCCCCCACCAGCGTGGTCCGCTCGAAGACGGGCGTGGTGCGCTCCAGGCGGCCGGCGGCGTCGATGAAGGCGGAGATGCCGGTGGTGGCCGATCGCACCATGGGGACGCCGTGGGACGCCGACTGGACCGCGGCCAGCATGAGGTGCTGGTGGGGGCAGTTGGTGTCGCCGAACCAGCCCTCGTAGGTGCCGTTGACCAGCAGGTCGGCCCCGGCCTTCATGGCCTGTCGCACGTAGCGCGGGCGGATCGCCTCGTAGCAGATGACGTAGCTCATGTTGCCGTGCGGCGTCTCGAACACGCGGGCGCCGTCGCCCGGATCGAAGTTCCCGACCCCCTTGATCTTGCGCAGGATCGGAAACACATCGGCCAGGGGCATGAACTCGCCGAAGGGGAGCAGCACGGTCTTCAGGTACGGCGCATCCACCCGCCCTTCGGCGTCGATGCGGTAGGCGGCGCCGTGGCGGGTGCGGTTGGCTTTGCTGCCCATGGAGACGGACGTGCCGGTCCAGACCTCGGCCTGCACGGACTCGGCGAACTCGACCAGCTCGTGGTTGCGCTTGTTCTTCGGCCCGCCGCGGAAGGAGCCTTCGGGCCAGACGTAGACGTCGACGTCGGGCTGCTCGTCCTCCACCTCCTGGCTGAGCGCGAGGAAGTCGTGCAGGAGCCAGTCCTTGTCCTTCCTGCTGCCCCGCTTGATCTGATCGACGCTCTGGTTGGGTTGGATGATGGCCATCTTCGCGCTGGGGGCCTTCGCCGCGGCGACGTCGACCCGGTGCAGCTGGAACGAGGACCACAGGACGGCGACGGCGACGGTGCCCGCCAGGACCGCCGCGTTGCGGAGGACCGGCCCGGCGAAGGGCGTCGCCTCGCCGCGCCGCTCCCACAGCATCAGCAGGACGGCGTTGGCCAGGACGATGAGGAAGCTCACGCCGGACACGCCGGTCAGGGAGGAGAGGAGGAAGATCCGGCTCTGCTCGTACCAGGTGACGCCCTGGAAGTAGGGGAAGAGCTGCGGGTTGAGGTACTCGCAGGCCACGAACCACAGGGCGGCGGCGACGGGCCAGAGCGCCCCCGAGGCACGGCGAACAGCCCGCAGTCCCAGCCCGAAGGCGGCCAGGTAGCCGCCCCAGAGGATCGAGAAGCCCAGCAGCACCAGCGCGGCCAGGGGCCAGGGCATGAACGCGAAGGTCTTCACGGTGTGGATGACCCACCAGAAGATGGCGATGTTGGCCGAAATGCCCACCAGCCAGCCCGCCAGCAGCGCCCGCCAGCCCTCCAGGCGCGTGAGCACCCACAGGCACGGCAGCCAGCCGATCAGCTCCAGCCACCACAGGCTGGCCGGCGCGGAGGCCAGGACCTGGAAGGTGCCCGACGCGAGCAGCGCGACCACCGCGAGCGGCAGGTGGCGGCGCTGGAGCAGGGGGGGGAGCGTCTGCACGTCGATGGGCTCTAGCACACGCGCCGGTTCGCTATCATCCGCACCGCTGGAGGAGCCCATGTCGTCGCGTCTGTGCAGCTTTGCGTCCCGTGAGGGCGTCTTTACGGCCGAGGAGTGTCAACGCATCCGGGAGCTGGGCACCGGCCTGGACCTCAAGGAGGCGCAGACGCACACCGACGAGGCCGGGCGCCAGCACGACGTGCGCGGGCGGAACTGCCAGATCCAGTGGGTGCAGCGCAGCAAGTCCGACGACTGGCGGTGGGTCTTCGACCGCATCACCGAGGCCGGG
>CALCXL010000771.1 GCA_937907595.1 uncultured Pseudomonadota bacterium | reverse complement strand
GGACGCGAAGGCGAAGGCGAAGGCGACGGCCAGCTCCATCAGCAAGTTCGAGTACAAGGAGGGAGGCAGCACCTACACCCTGCCCACCTCGGGCAGCGCGAGCAGCCGGGCGGGCAGCGACTCGGCCGATCTGGACGGGCTGACCGACGTGGACACCGGCACGGTCCCCCCGAACCCCTTCGCGCTGGACTTCAACTCCGGGACCCTCAGCCGAGACCCTGCGACGGGCTCCCCCTACAAGCTCAAGATCACGTCGGTGGGAGCCGACCTCAAGGTGACTGGCGCCGCCTCGGCTGCTACCTACGACTCCGGTGGAACGGTGGTCCTCGATGGTGGCGGCTCGGACGATCCCACGCGCCGCACTCCGTAGCCTCCTGGTCTGCGGGTTCGTGGTTGCGGTGCTCGCTGGTTGCCAGCGGGCGCCGGCCTTTCCCGTGGGGCCTGTTTGCGGGCCGTCCGGGGGAGGGCAGCGCCTCTCGACGTCGCCCACCGACCAGGTGACCGCCTACACCGAGGCGCTGCACAAGGGCTAGCTGGCCCAGCCCCCGGGCGCGACGCGTTCCTGGGCGCTGGGGCGGATCGCGCTGCTGCGCTGCCCCGCCAGGCCCGCCGACGCGGTGGAGCTGCTCGAGGAGGCGGCCGCCCAGGCGGCGGACCCCTGCTTCGCTGCCGGGGACCGAAGGGAGGCCCTGCTGCAGAGCGGGAGGCTCGCCGACGCCCTCTCCCTCGAGCCTTGCGGCGGACTTCCGAGCCACGACCAGGCCCGGGCTTCGGCGGTGGCGTTGCTCGCCGGCGCGCCCGTCGACGCGGCCGAGGACCCACGACGGCTCGTGCGCGAGGGACCCGCGGCGCTGGGCGAGTGGATCGCCGAGCCGGGACCCCGGACGGCCCAACGCCTCGCAGAGCTGCCGGCGCCCGCGCACGCCGCGGAAGGGGAGGTCCGCTGGTGGGAGTGGCCTGGGGACGAGCCGGTGGATCCGGAGGCGCTGGATGCCCTGCTGGCCTACGAGCCCCGGGTCCCGGCGTCCCGGGAGGAGGCGGAGGCCACGGCGGGCCGGCTCGCCGAACTCGGCCGCCGGTTGGGTTCGTCCGCCTCCGGAGTGCCCCGCTGCCGTGCCCTGCATTTGCGGGCCTGGGTCCTGGACGCGGGCGGCGCGCCCGGCGCCGCCGAGGCCTGGCTGGAGGCGCGCGCGCGCTGTTCCGCCTCCCCCTGGGTGCGGGTGACCGCGTTGGAGCGGGCGGCGTACCACCGCCGCCGGGGAGGGGCGTCCCCCGCGGCGGAGGGGCTGTTGGCGACGGCTCTCGGGGAAGCCGAGGAGGAGGGCCTGCGGGGGGTGACCGCCCGCCTGACCGTGCAGGGTTGGGAACGCAGACGGCGCCCCTCCCTTGCGGCGGCCGAAGCGGGCGCGCTCGCCGACCTGATCCTCGCCGGCGGGCCCTGGGCGGACGACGACCGCGCGCGCCTGCTGCAGTCGCAGGCCTGGGCCTCCTTTCGTGCGGGGGACCGCGCCCTGGCGGGGGCTTCCTGCGCAGCGCTGGAGCGCCTGCGGGATCGTGCGGCGACGGCTTGCCAAGTCCCGCAGTGCTGGATGCTTGGCGGAGTCCTCAGGGACTCGGCCGCCGAGCAGATCGCGGCCCTCAGCGAGGCACGGGCGGCGGCCAGGTCCTGCTCGCAGACGGGTCCGGCGCTGTTCGCGGAGCTCACCCGGATCGAGCTCCTCTTCCGGTCGGGCAGGGAGCCGGAGGCGCGAAGGTCCCTCGACGAGATCGAGGCGACGATCGGCCGCCTGCCCCCCCGAGATGCGGCCGCCCTCTCCGCCGCGCGACTCGACGATCCCGCGGCGGACTCGGAGGACCTGGCGCGCTTCGAGGAGCTGCTCAGCGGGGACCGGGCGGCCGCCGACGACCGCGACGCGCGGGGCTGGCTCTCCGCGGGCTACCACGCCGCCATTCGTCGCTCGCCCCCGGGTGAGGCGGCCGCCGGAGCCGCCCTCGAGCTCATGGCGCGCCGGGAAGGCCTCCGCTGGTTTGGCCTCCCGGGGGCGATCCCGACGACCCGGGCGCGGCTCTGGGGCACCTCCGCCGGCCGCGAGGCGGGGCTGACGGTCGCGCTGTCGGGGGCCGCGCCCTACCGATTCGAGTCCTCGCGCCTGGGGAGCCTGCTGCTGGACCGCGCCCACGCAGAAGGCTTCCGACTCACCGCAGGCGTCCAGCCCGAGGACGGGCCCGACGCCCCCTTCGCGCCCTTCGCCGAGCTCCTGGCCGGCGTGGGCACCCTCGAAGAAGGGGTCCCGCTGGTGGGGATCGGCACCGGCCACGGCTCCCTGCCACCCCTCGCCCAGCTTCCCTTGCCCGGCGGGGGGCAGCTCGGTCTGGCCCGCCCCACGGCCGAGTGGCTGCCCACGGCTCCGGCCGAGCCCGTGCGGTGGACCACGGCGGTCGCTTACCGGGCGGAGGGACGACCGACGGATCCCGGCTTCCCCGGCTTCGACGCCCTGGAGGGGGAGCCGGCGGTCTCGGTCCTGGGGAGCATCCCCTCCGTGGACCCCCTGAAGGCGAGCTCCTGCGACGTCCTGCACATAACGGCCCACGGCGTGCAGCGTCGCGACGGCCACGCGGCGCTGCAGATGGGCCCCGGCGAGGCAGACGTGCTGGATCCCGCCGCCCTGCGGCAACTCGCCCTCCGTCCAGGCGCGCTGGTGGTCCTCGCGGCCTGCTCCGCAGCGGGAGGGGAGGAGGGCGACGTGCCACCCGACCTGCCGGCCGCCGCGATCCAGGCGGGAGCGGGGGCGGTGCTCTTCTCCCGCTACCCGATCTCCTCGCGGGAGCTCCACGCCGGTCTGGCCGCGCTGTACGCCCAGCTCCCCTTCGATTGCCGCGATCTGGCCGAACGATGGCACCGCGTTC
>CALCXL010000770.1 GCA_937907595.1 uncultured Pseudomonadota bacterium | reverse complement strand
GCCCCGCCGCCCCGACCCCAAGCCGGACCGGCCCACGCCCAACCCGTCGGGCGCCGGATCGAAGCCCGTGGCCGTCGCGCCCTCTGCCACCCCGGTGGCCCCTCCCGCCCCCACCCCTGCTCCTGCCGCGGCCGTCGCGGGCACCGGCTGGGTCGACTTCAACAGCAAGCCGTGGTCCAACGTCATCGTGGACGGCAAGCCCCTCCGCAACACGCCAGTCCTGGAGCACCCGTTGCCGGCCGGTCCCCACACCGTCATCTTCGACTGCAGCAGCTGCGACCCGCCCGAACGGGAGGAGCGCGCCTTCACCGTCAAGGCCGGGGTGCGGGGCAAGCAGATCGTCCGCTTCGGCGGGAAGTAGGCGGCCGTGGCGCGCGAGCGATCCCCCGCCCGGGCCACCGTGCCCCCCAAGGCCCGGCAGACCCAGCTCCACGAGGACCTGAGCTCGCGCCTGGGCCGGGAGACGCACTCCCTCTTCCGCACGCGCCTGCTGACCGCGGCGATGTTCGGGGCGATGCTGTCGCCGCTCTTCGGCGCTGTGGACCTGCTGGCCTGGCTCACCTGGCGGCCGGACATGAACCTGCCGGCCTTCCTGGTGCTGCGCTTCGGCATGACGCTGTGGTTCGCGGCCCTGTGGGTCTTCCTGCGCCAGGCCGAGCAGCTGTCGGTGGCGGCGATGGACTGGCTGATCTTCGCGCCGCCGGCGGTGGCCCTGGGCTACATGACCGCGGCCACCGGGGGCGCGGCCAGCCCCTACGTCGCCGGCATCACCCTGTTGGTGGCCGCCCGCACCACCCTCGTACCGGGGGAGGCGAGCAAGCACCTGCCCGTGGTGAGCTTCCTGGTGATCTCTTACCCGCTGGCGGTGCTGATCTTCGGCGAGCACAGAGGCAACCTGGTCAGTTGGCTGTCCGACGCCGACGAGATGGGGCACCTGGCCGCCAACCTGTTCCCCCTGGTGGCCATCGCCGGCGTGGGCCTCGTCGCCAGCGACATGATCCACGCCATGCACCAGCGGCTGGTCTCCGCCCGCTCCCTGGGGCGCTACAAGATCAAGAAGGAGTTGGGCCGGGGCGCCATGGGCGTGGTCTATCTGGCCTGGCACCGGGACCTGGGGCGGCCCTGCGTCATCAAGGTGGTCAACCCGGAGAAGGACGGCTCCGGCGCGCTGCGGCGCCGCTTCGAGCGGGAGGCGCGGGAGACGTCGCTGCTGCGATCGCCGTACACCGTGCAGGTCTTCGACTTCGGCATCACCCAGGAGGGCCAGCTCTTCTACGTGATGGAGTACCTGGAGGGGGTCAGCCTGCAGGACCGCCTGGACGTCGACGGACCCCAGCACTTCGACATCGTGGCGCGCTGGTTGGGCTACGCCTGCCAGAGCCTGGCGGAGGCCCACGCCCGCATGCTGGTCCACCGCGACATCAAGCCCGCCAACCTCTTCCTGGCCCGCACCGCCGACGGCCGCGAGGTGGTCAAGGTGCTGGACTTCGGCATCGCGCGTAAGGTGGAGGACGGGCCCCGCAAGCGCCGCGGCGTGCTCAGCGCGGCGGACATGCCGGTGGACGCCAGCCTGACCGCGGTGGGCACGATCATGGGCACGCCGCTGTACGTCGCCCCGGAGGTCCTGCGCGGGGACGGAGCCGACGAGCGGGCGGACCAGTACTCCCTGGCCGCCACCGCCTACCACCTGCTGACGGGCCGCCCGGTGTTCACCGCGGCGACGATCGAGGAGCTGCTGCTCAAGACCATCGACGCGCCGGTGGTCCCCCCGTCCCAGCACCTGGCCGACGGGCGCCTGCCCAAGGGCTTCGACGGCATCCTCATGCGCGCGCTGGCCAAGGACCCGGGGGACCGCTTTCCGTCCATGGAGGCGCTGCGGCAGGCCATGGAGCCCTTCGCCGCCGCACCCGGCGCCGCGTCGACCCTGGAAGCGGCGGCCCTGGAGGGCGATCCGGGGCCTTGACAGACCCTTTACAAGGCCAGGGCGCCCCCGTAGCGTGGGCTCCCGCTTGTGCGGAGGGCCCATGACCAAGACGATCGCACTCAGCTTCCTTGTTCTGTTGACCGCCGGCTGCACCACCTGGCGGTCGCCGGGCGGGGGCGGCGGCGACGACGACGACTCCGCGGTCAGCCCCTTCGACGACGACGACGACGACACCGCGGCGGACGACGACGACGCGACGCCCATCGCCGACACCGACGGAGACCGGATCTCCGACCTGGACGAGGGCGACGGGGACGAGGACGACGACGGCACGCCGAACGCGGAGGACCTGGACAGCGACGGCGACGGCATCCCCGACGAGGACGAGGCCGGCGACTCCAGCCTGTCCACCCCGCCGGTGGACAGCGACGGCGACGGCACCCCCGACTTCCTGGACCTGGACAGCGACGACAACGGCATCCCCGACGAGATCGAGGGCACGGGCGACATCGACGGCGACGGCATCCCCGACTTCTCGGACGTGGACGACGACAACGACGAGATCTCCGACGAGACGGAGATGGGCGACCCGAACAACCCGGTGGACAGCGACGGCGACGGCACCCCCGACTACCTGGACGCGGACAGCGACAACGACGGCGTGCCCGACCTGGTGGAGGGTGCCGGCGATCCCGACGGTGACGGCATCCCCAACTACCTGGACGACGACAGCGACAACGACACCATCCCGGACCTGCAGGAGGTGGGCGGGGACCCCAGCAACCCGCCGGACAGCGACAACGACGGGTTCTACGACTTCGAGGACGAGGACAGCGACAACGACGGCATCCGCGACGACGCCGAGGCGGGCTTCGGCACGGACCTCACGGACCGGGACACCGACGGCGACGGCTACCAGGACCTGGCGGAGCTGGAGGCGGGCAGCGACCCCACCGACCCCAGCTCGGTGATCACCGGCTTCTATGCGGAGCTCTCGCCGCGCTCGGACACGGAGATCGTGGTCGACTTCACCCCGGAGATCCTCCAGGCCGACGTGATGTTCGTGCTGGACACCACCTGCTCCATGACCCCGGTGCTGACCGACGTCGCGCAGAACTTCAGCGCGGTCCTCAACACCATCAACATCCCGAACCTGGCCTTCGGCGTGGCCGAGTTCGACGACTTCGCCTATGGCGGGCTGGGCAGCGAGCTGGAGGGCGACAAGCCCTTCCTGCTGGACCAGCAGGTGACCACCAACGTCGCGTTGGTGCAGAACGCCCTGTCGGCCCTGACCATCAAGGACGGGCTGGACTACCCCGAGTCGAGCATCGAGGCCATCTTCCAGGCCGCCTCGGGCCGGGGCTTCGACCAGAACTGCGACAACGTCTACTACAACGGCACCGACGTCCGGCCGTTCATCCCCGTGGCCAGCGGACCGGGCATGGACGCCTTCGGCGGCAGCACCGGCGGGGTCTACAACGCCTCCGTGCCGGGCACCGGCAACATCGGCGGATCGGGCTTCCGGCCTGGCTCCGTGCCGATCATCGTCTACGCCACGGACAACGAGCTCCGCGACGCGGACAACCCCGGCTACTTCGCCCTGCCCCCCGCCTGCTCGGACCCGGCGGGGGCCTCGGACGCGGCGGCGGCCGTCAACGCCATCGGCGGCAAGCTCATCGGCGTCGGCACCAACGCGCTCCCCATCGCCCAGATGAACAACCTGGCCGTGGCCACGGCGTCGCAGGCGGACATCAACGCGGACGGGGTGCCCGACAACCTGGTCTTCGAGGGCATCGGCAGCACCACGGTGACCAACATCATCGCGGGCATCGGCGCCCTGTCGAACTCCGGTCAGTTCGACCTGACCCTGGAAGTGGACGAGGGCACCTACAGCTTCGTGACCAGCATCACCCCGGCCGTGCACGCGGCGGTGCCCGTGGGCACCCCGGTCAGCTTCACGATCGGCATCTACCCCGGCGTGCCGCAGGCCTCGTCGGACCAGGTCTTCGTCTTCCCGGTCCAGGTGATCGGCGACGGGAGCTCGGTCCTGGCCGAGTGGGAGCTGGTCCTGGTGGTGCTGGCGGGCTGAACTTGCGGCTCCGGCGCCCCCGGGGGAATCACTCCTCGTAGGCGTCCAGGCGATCCGTCACCGGCGCCTGGTCGATGAGCGTGCGCCCCGCGTCCAGGACCTGCCCCGCCCGCGACAGCGTCTCGATGCCCGGCAGGGTGGTGTCCGACAGGGCGTGGATGCCGCCGGTCGTCTTGCCCAGCAGGCTGTCCCCGATGCGCATGGCCTTCGCCACCACCTCCAGGAGGTCCGGCACCCGGTAGGGCTTGGGCAGGTACAGCACGTGGTCGAAGCGCTCCTCGCGCTCCGTCTCCTCGGGGATGAAGCCGGAGCTGAAGACGGCGGCGACGTGGGGGCGATCGGCCCGGGCCTGGCGCAGGACCTCGGGGCCGTCGGCGCGCGGCATGCGCACGTCCAGGAAGAGCAGGTCGACCGTGCCCGAGTTGGCCCGCCAAAGCTCGATGGCTTCGGCGCCGTCGGCGGCGGCCAGCACGGTGTAGCCGTGGGCGCGCAGGGCCTCCGCCACCAGGGTGCGGATCGCGTCCTCGTCCTCGGCCAGCAGGATGGTGCCACCACCGCGACGTGGGTCGCTGAGGGTGCGGGAGGGCTGGGAGTGGGCCTGGGCCTCGCGGCCGGGCTGGGCGGGCAGGCAGAGGGTGAAGCGGGCGCCGCCGCCGTCGGCCTCGTCCAGGTCGATGGTGCCGCCGTGGGCGTCGATGAGCTGATAGACGGTCGCCAGGCCCAGGCCGATGCCGCGGCCCAGTCCCTTGGTGGTGAAGAAGGGGTCGAAGACCCGGTTCCGCAGCTTGAGCGGCACGCCGGGGCCCGTGT
>CALCXL010000769.1 GCA_937907595.1 uncultured Pseudomonadota bacterium | reverse complement strand
AACCGAATCCTCACCTGGTTGTTCCACTCCCCCGCCCAGTCCCGGCCCAGCTTCCAGTTTCCACCCCCGTGTATCGCCTGGTGGTGCGCTTCTTCCAACGCGACGGTGAAGTTGTCGATGTCCTTGGCCCCAGTGAACCCCAGCTTCTCAAACAGGCCGCGCATCTCCTTGGGGAAGACATGGTGACGCGGGAGCGCCGCCATGCCCGCCCCGCGCTTGCCGACGATCGAGATCGCATCCGCGGTGGGGCCCTCCCCCAGATGGACGATGAAGGCCTCCGCGTTCCGCGCCACGTGAGGCGCCTCATCCCCCCACCGAAGGAGGCGACCCGCCGCGCTGATCCCGCCCACGCCGATCATCCCGACGCCGACCGCCGCGGTCGCGTAGGTGAACAGCCGCTCCCCCGAGCCGACCGTCGGATCCGTGGACACCCGGTAGACCTCGTAGGCGTCCCAGGCCGTCCCGCCCACTTCGAGGACCAGACCGAGAACCTGGGCGGCATCCCCCCCCGCATCCGCCCAGACCGTCGGCGCGTTGCGGCCGTAGCGGTGGGGTGGAAGCCCTGCGGGTCGGCGATCTCCAGCCCCTCCAGCCCGATCAGCAGCAGGGGCTCCGGCTGCAACCACTGGCCGTCGGAGGGTGAGAAGCTGCGCAGGCCCGCGTGCATCAAGCGCTCGGCGGGATCGAAGGCCAGGCCCTGAAAGGCGTCGTGCTCCAGGGGGCTGCCCGACTCGAGGAGGGGCTCGCCGTAGGCCGAGTAGCTGCGGTGGGCGACGACCTGGCCCTGGTCGTCGAGCACGGCCTCGGTGTGGCCCTCGGCTCCCCGCACGGTCCACCGAAGCTCGTGATCCTCCAGGTAGCCGACGGGCGAGATCGCCTCGGTCTCGACCGCTCCCACCTGCCGCCAACCACCGAAGACGTACTCCTTCGACACGGCACCGTCGGGCGCGACGCGCTCCCGGCGCACGACGGCACCGTCGGGGGACGTGTCGAATGTCGCCGTGCCGCCGCTCGACGACCCGATCCGCCGGAGCAGGCCGAGCCCGTCGTACTCGAAGCTGGACCAGGTGCCCGACCCGAGCCGCAACGCCAGATCAACCCGACCGGCGGCGTCGTGTTCGTACTCCTCATGGTTCCCGCCGAACAGATCGACCCTGGCGGCGAGCTGGGTCCCCGCGCCGGGCCGGGGTGAGTAGCCAAACTCGCGGCCCTGGGCGTCGATCCGGCTCAGCAGCCCGCCGTCGTTCCGGTACTCAAAGAACTCGGTCGAGGTCAGGCTCCAGGGATCCGTCCCCGCGCGAACCTCCTCCAGGCGCTTGAGCGGGTCGTATCCGTAGGCCCTGGCCGAGGTCGCCAGGACGCTGGACGACGACGGGCCGCCCGCAGTGACCCTTCGTTGCGCGGACTGCAGGAGCCCATCGTCCAGCCATTGCCAGGTGGCCCGGTGCTCGACGTTCCCGTGGCTCATCGCGGCCGAGCCGAGCCGACCGGGGCGCGCGTGCTCGATGTCGACCGAGTGACCCAGCCCACCCTGCCAGCCCTCGAGCTGGCCGTTCTCCTCGAACTGCAGGGAGATCGGGATCGGAGCCCGCTTGGGTAGGTCGATGGTCAGCTCGGTGAGGTGCCCGCCGGTGAAGGAGCGTCGGAGCTCCCCACCGCTGATGAGGTCCTCGCGCACCTTGCGGCCGCTCAGGTCCAGGTCCCAGCTCGACCGCCGCGATCCGAATCCATCGAGCCAGGACCGCTCGGTGCCGGTCAGACGCCCCAACTCGTCCGACGCGAAGCTCGTGTTCGATGCGGGCCCCTTCAGCGCGGAGAGTCCCCCGATCCAGTCGCCGTCCCACACCCAGGTCCAGGCGCGCAGCCCCGCCACCGGGTCGCTCACCTCGAGGGCCTGCGGACGGCCCCATGCGTCGTAGGTCCACGTCGCGAAGCCGCCGGTGGGATCCTCCATCGCGTCCCGCTGGAGGCCCGTGTAGCCAAACTCCCGCCAGCCGAAGTCGTCCCCGGCGCTGCGGCGGAGTCGCCCCGCGAGGTCGTGCGAGAAGCTGTAGCGGCTCCCCTCCCCGCTCGTGAAGCCGACGACCCGCCCAAGGTCGTCCCAGGAGTAGGTCGCCGTCAGCAGCCCCCCCTGCTCGACCTGGACGAGCCGACCTCGTTCGTCGGTGGAGAACCGCTCGACAAACCCGGACGAGTCGGTCACCTCGCGTACTCCCACCCTGGGGATGCAGGTCTCCACAGGCGTCAGACCCGCTCGCTGGTCGGGGGAGATCAGGCGGGACTCGCCCGCGCCGTCGAACCAGCTCTCCGTGGCCACTTCGAAGGCTGACGGATCCGCCAAGGCCATCAGCGGGCTCGTCGCGCGAGGATGAAAGGTCGTGGACGGCCGACCCGCGAGATCCGTTCGCTGCCCGGAGACGAAGACCTCGCCCAGCTCGTCGCCCGGCGTGACGGTCCAGGCCGCTCCACCCCGCCCGTCGAAGACCACAAGCTCGGTGCGGTCCGGAACCCCGCCCCGCTCGTAGTGCGTTGTCGCGCTGGTGGACGCGATCTGTCCATGCTGGTGCAGCGTCGAGCTCAGCAAGTGCTCCTGGCCGGAGCGGTCCTTGAGCCGAGCCCGGACCGGCCGGTCGAGGCCGTCCCAGCCCGTCGCCTGCACCAGCCCGTTGGCCAGGTCGCGGGTCTCGCGAACCCGGCCCCGCTCGTCGATGGCGAAGGCGACCGGCAGCAGGCCATCGTCCTGGCCCACGACCACCGCGGCGCCAAAGCCCCAATCAGTGCGCTGCCAGGCCCCGCTGTTCGGGTGGTCGATGAACGTCACCTCCCCCCGCGGCCCGTAGTCCACGTCCCAGGCCAGGATGTCGGTGTCGGCGGCCTCCGAAGGGCTCCCGCCGAGCCACCCGCCGTCCTGCTCGATGCGGGTGGCCAGGCCGGACGTGGGAGGTTCGTAGAGCCCGACGTGTCCGTCGTAGAACCAGCGGGTCTGCTCCAGGGACCCCTTGCCCCCCTGAACGCTCCGCTCCGCGAGTCGGGTCAGTGCAGGCGATTGCTGGTGGGTCCAGCCCAGCGAGGTCTCGACCCGCTCCGAAGGGTGCGTGTGCGGATCGTGCACCACGAGGACCGGCTGGAAGATGCCCAGGTCCCAGTCGACCTCCGTGTGCCAATCGCGCGACGTCGTGCCGATGGGCGACTGCTCGGCCCGGTCAAGCCGCTCCAGCAGCTGGCGGCGATCCTCACCCACCTCAACGTCCAGGTACTCCATCTCCTCCCGCATGCGCCAGGGACCACCGAAGGGATCCAGTGCGACGCCCTTGGACGACGCGCAGGGGTTGGGCCCCCAGTCCTCGGGCGCCCAGACGGTGCGCTCGACCGCGGCAGGGGGCAGGTCCGGGTCCAGGAAGAAGCGCTCCTCGATGGCCGTCGTCCTCGTCCATCCGTGCTGGGGCACCCGGTGGACGGTGCGCCGGCGTTTGAAGCCGAGCAGGGCGCCACCCTCACGCTCTCCCGACTCGAAGACCGTGTCCGTCGTGCCCTCGGCGCCAGCGACCAGGTCTTCGCTGAAGCTCTGCGCGACGAGCGCCACAGGGACCGGGAGCCGCTGGTCGAGGATCACCGCCCCCTGCGAGTCGACCGCCCCCGACGGCCAGGACCAGGAGGCCGGCATGTAGCGCAGGGAGGTCTCCAGCCCCTCCGATCGGTGCACGGCCGTGAGCGCGAGCGCCTTGCGATAGGCACCGAGCACGACCCGAGTGGCCGAACCGTCCCGCGGGACGAGCAGGGCATCCAACACGCCGTCGCCGTCGATGTCTCGGATCGCGGCGTGGGTCGAGGAGCCCGAGACCGTGAAGCCGACCAGGTCGGTCCCCTCGGTGGATGCGGTGCCATTGCTCAGGTCGCAGCGCGTCTCCCAGCCCGCGTCCAGCTCGTCCCCGCACGGGCAGAGCGCCTCCAGGCCCTCCCCGCAGCGGGCCGCGAAGGGGTCCTCCTGGCGGGAGTGGCCGATCTTCTGCCCTGTGGCCCCGGAGACCCCGGCGCGGATGTGCCAGAACCCCGGGAGCGGCTCGCCCACCAGCGCGAAGCCGTCGCCCAGGTTGCGGTACCACGCGTCGACGAAGCCATCGAGCACCCAGTCCATGCCGCGGTTGCCGACGACCAGATCGAACAAGCCGTCGGCGTCGACGTCCATCAGTGAGACCTTGAGTTCCGACTCCTGCTGCTTGTCGACGAAGTTGCCGACGTACAGGCCGTCGAGGTCGTCCAGTCCCGTGCGTCGGTCGTACTCGGAGTTCGAGGCCTCGATGCGGTCGATGGGCGAGGCCCAGGTCCTCCGCGCTTCAAAGCCCTGGCCGTTGCCGAGCCAGACGTGCCAGACATCGGCCTCGTTGGAGCCAGCGAAGATCGGTCCGACCTCCGCCGTCGCGACGAAGTCGTCGAGCCCGTCGCCGTTGAGGTCGGTGAGGCCGTAGATGCGACCCGGGGGCCGCTCATTGAGCTGGTGCACGCCGAGAAAGCCGGTCGCGGTGTCCAGCCCGTGGTGCGCGTCGAACCACTCCAGATAGTCCCCGGCGAGCCCGGTAAAGTGCAAGCTGGGCAGCAGGGCCTGGTCCTGGGCCAGGACTTCGCCGAACCAGGGCGGGACGAACTCCAGGTCGGGCGCGCCGTTCGCCGTCCAGCCACCTCCCAACTCGCCATCGTGCAGCCAGACCCGCCACACCCCGTCCTCCTGGCCGGCGGAGACGAAGTCCAACCAGCCGTCTCCGTTCCAGTCACGGAGGTCCACTCGAGTCGTCGCGCGGTCTGGACGGTCCTCGGGGGTGGCCGAGAGGTCCACGACTTGCCGATCGCGCCTGATGATCTGGGTGGCCCGGAAGGGCGCCAACTCCCAGACCGCCGGGTCGAAGCCGTGCCCGTTGCCGTAGTGGACCTGCAGCGCGAACGCCCCCGGGACGGGGGTGAGAAAGCCCGCAGCGTCGTAGGTGTAGTCGTGGGGGGCCTCCATGGGATCCACCCAGGAGCCCGCCACCACGTCGGGGTAGCCGTCGCC
>CALCXL010000768.1 GCA_937907595.1 uncultured Pseudomonadota bacterium | reverse complement strand
TGGCCGACAGCGACGCCCTGGTCACCGCCGCCGCCGCCCGCGCCCTGGCGCTGCCCGGCGTGGGCGACGATCCCGGCGTCGATCCCTTCCTGGAGCACACCATGAACGCCGACGACCCCGCCACGCGCGCGGCCGCGGCCGTCGCCATCATCCGGCGAGGCGCCACGGGCCTGGCCCTGGCGGTGGAGGGGCTGTTCTCCCGGGGCGACGACCGCGTGATGACCGACGTCCTGCAGGCGCTGGTCGACGGCGGCGATCCGGCCTTTCAGGGGCTGATCACCGCCGGCCTCAAGGCCGACCTGCCCCTCGCCCGGGAGAGCGCAGTCGACGCCGCCGCCGCCTCCTGCCTGCCCGAGCACCGCAAGCTGATGGCGGGCCTGCTCCAGGACGAGGACCCCCACGTCGCGGTGCGGGCGGCCAGCGCGCTCTACCTGCTGGTGGGGGCCGGCACGCCGGGGGCCAAGACGCCGAGCGCCAGCAAGTAGCGCTCACAGCACCTTCAGGGAGGTCCCGAACAGGCTGCGCAGGTGGGGCTGCAGGTCCTGGAGGTCCTGGGGGGCCTTCACGGGCAGGAAGCGGCTGCGCGGCACCTCCAGCCAGGCCGTCTCCAGGAACCAGCTCAGCTGGCCCACCAGCCGCTCGAACTGCACCACGGGCTGGCCGTCGGCCTGCTTGTCGACGGCGTACCAGCGCATGGGGAAGTCGCGCTCCAGGGCGTCGGTGCGGAACCACAGGGTGTTGGTGTTGAACACCGGGATGGAGTCCTGGTCGAAGCCCTCGGGGAAGGCGAAGCCCTCCACGATCTGGACGCGACCGTCCACCGCCGCGGGCGCGCCGCCGACGTCGCCGGGATTCTTGGGCGCCAGCTCCGCCATCATCTCCGCCCCGGATGCCGCGAAGTGGCCGATGACCGCCGGGTCCAGGGACGCGCCCAGGTTGTCGACGTTGGCCATCAACAGGATCTCCACGCCCAGCTCCCGCGCCCACCGCAGCGCGCCGGAGCCCCGCATGCAGGGCGCCAGATCGCCGTGGCCCGGGCCGTAGATCCAGAGGGAGCCGTCGTCCTGCCTCACCACCTCGCCCTGGGGGCTGATGCGGGGGGCGCCCGACTGCAGGAAGGAGCGTACGCGGCCGGGCTCCAGGCCGAAGAAGCCGTGATCGACGAGGTGGTCCATGGTGGCGCGGTCGGTCGCCCGCGAGTTCATCATCATCCAGGGGGGAGAGGCGCCCCACCGGTCGCCCAGCTCCTTCAGCCGCTTCGCCTGGAGCGCCAGGAACGAGCGGCCGGGCAGCGCGTCCACCACCCCCTTGACCCGCCCGCCGAAGCGCGTCGCCATGCCTCCGTTGAGCACCACCAGGCCCACCTTGCCCTGCTGCAGCAGCTGGTGGCCGGCGTCCACGAGCGCGTCCCCCTGCATGCTCCCGGCCGGGGCCAGCCGCTGGACGGCGCCCCGGGGAGGCGGCTGGACGTCGGCGCTCAGCCGGTTGGGCGGGAAGCTGCCGGCCAGGTAGTCGGTCACCAGGCGGGTGAAGACGTCGGGGTCGAAGCCGATCGCCTGCAGGTCGGCGAGCTCTTCAGCTCGGAGGGAGTCCAGGGGCTTCATTCAGGATCTCCGGGTCTCGATCGAGTGCTCCAGGAGCCAGCTCGAGAAGGAGCGGCCGCAAGCCTGGCAGCGGTTGGGGCCCGGCCGGACCTCGAAGGGTGCGGCGCAGGAGGGGCAGACCGCGTCGCGCAGCAGCGTCTCCAGGGCGCGGTCGAAGATGCGCCAGGACCAGTCGCGTCGCTCCTGTGGGCCGTCGTCCAGCCAGGATCGCAGGACGGCGGCCAGCTCGGCCATGCGCACGCCGGCGGGGTCCTCCGTGGCGAAGGCGTCGAAGATCTCCAGCGCGCCGGCCACGTCGCCCTCGTTGAGCAGGAAGAGGGCGCGGTCGAACCAGGCGGTCTGGTTGCCGTCGGCGCGGCGGCCGTCCTCCGCCCGCTCCTCCCCCCGGCGGTCGGGCCCGGGGCGTCGGTGGCGCAGCCCGTGCCCGTGCAGGATGCGCAGCACCTCCGCCGCGCGGTCGTCCCGCACCAGCAGCCCCGCGCCGTCCAGGTCGCCGATCCAGCCGTCCAGCTCGTCGGCCGGGAACTCCTCGCCGAACTCTGCGGCGTAGTCGGCCAGCAGCTCCCCCGCCTCCCCCGCCCCGTCCAGCCGGACCAGCAGCCACAGCCCCGGCGCGCTCAGGTGCACGACGTCGCGGCCCTGGGCGTCGCGCACGGCGAAGCTCCCGGAGTCGGTCCGGTGGATCTGCACGTCGTCTCGGAGGCGGGGCAAGGGCATGGCGGCCGCGTATCTTAGTGCACGATGCGCCCCTCCGACCGTCGATGGCTGCCTCCGCTGCTCGCGGTGCTCCCGTTCCTGCCCCTGCTCACGGCCCCGCGCATGGTCGACGAGCGCGTCTTGGCCTTCGAAGCCATCAAGTGGATCGGGCTGGACCCGCTGGCGCCCTGGGCCCTGCCGGTGGGCGGGAGCGGCACCTGGCGCCCCCTGCTGGTCTACCTCTTCCGCCTGGACGCCGGCGCCCCCGACGTCGTCGCCCACGCCCTGAACCTGGGACTGCACGCGGCGGCCGCGGCCCTGCTGCACCGGTGGCTGGGACGTCGCCTGCACCCCGCCGCGCTTCTGGGCGCCTGCTTCTTCGCGGTGCACCCCGCGCACGTCGCCACGGCGGGCTGGATCGGGGGGCGGGCCGACGGGGCGATGGTGGTCGCCGCCCTGGCCGCGCTCCTGCTCCTGCCCCGCAGGCCGCTGCTCGCCGGACTCGCGGCCGTGGTCGCGATCCTCTTCAAGGAGACGGGCGTGGCGCTGCTGCCCATGCTCGCGCTCGTGGCCTGGGCGGACGGTCACCCCCGCAAGGCCGTGCCGTCGATCGTGCTGGGGGGCGCCGCCTTCGCGCTGTCGCTCAACCTGGCCGGGGTGGATGCCGCGTACTGGCCGGGCCGCACCTGGTGGGCCATGGCCTCGCGCTGGGCCCCGCCGACGGCCTTGGAGGTGCTGGTGCCCACGTTCGTGCCGGTGGGCGTGCCGGAGGTGCTGCGGGACACCGTGGGGCTGGGAGCGGCGGTGCTCGTCGCGGCCCTGCTGCTGCAGTTGGGCTCATCGCGGCGCGATCTGCGCCTGGGCTCTGCGCTGGTGGGGCTGGCCCTGCTCCCGGTGCTGCACGTGCTGCCCAACGACGGCGGCCAGTGGTACCTCCTGCTGCCGTCGGTGGGAGCGGCCCTGATCTGGGGCGGCATGGCGACGGAGCGGCCGAAGGCGGTCCTGGCGCTGGTGGGGATCCTGGCCCTGCTGGCCGGCGGGGAGGCCGTGGCCTGGCGGCGGGCCGCGGTCGATGTGGCTGCGACCATCGAGGGACAACGCTCCGCGGATCCGCGGATCGCCCCGCCCCATCAAGACCCCCGGACCTGGCCTCACCGCGGCCCCTCGTTCTGCTGCGGTCTGCCCCACCAGCTCTACGACGAGCCGCTGCTCGAGCGGGAGTCGAACTCTCGCCAATAAGGAATTGCGTACAAAAGGTAGAAATCTTACTGTTGTCGCATGTCCCTGAACCTCAAGAATCCCGAAGTCGAGGCCCTGGTCGACCAGATCACCGCCCGCACGGGCGAGACCAAGACCGAGGCGGTCCGCCAGGCCCTCCTGCTCCGCCGCGACCGGCTGCTCCTGCGCGGCGGCGTCCGGGGCCGGGTCGAACGATGGATCGGCTTCCTGGAGGCGGAGGTGTGGCCGCGCGTCCCCGCCGATCAGCTGGGGCGGGTGTGGACCCACGAGGAAGAGGACGTGGCGCTCGGCTACGGGGACGCGGGCCTGTGATCCTCGATTCGTCGGCGATCGTGGCCGTCTTCCTGCGCGAGCCCGGCTTCGAAGCCCTGCTTGCGCGGATCGACGCGGCGCCCCTCGTAGGGGTCGGCTGCCCCACCGTCGCGGAGACCGCCCTGGTGCTGCAGAACCGCATCGGCCACGACGTGCGCGGCCTGCTGACCCGCTTCCTGGACACCTTCGACGTGGAGCGGGTCGAGTTCGGCGAGCCCCATTGGCACGTGGCCCTGGACGCCTACCGACGCTTCGGTCGGGGCCGCCACCCGGCTCGCCTCAACTTCGGCGACTGCCTGAGCTACGCCACCGCCTGGGTGGCCGACCAGCCCCTCCTCTTCGTCGGCCAGGACTTCTCGCAGACCGACCTGCCCGCGGCCT
Organism: uncultured Pseudomonadota bacterium; assembly: GCA_937907595.1. Taxonomy (GTDB): domain Bacteria; phylum Myxococcota_A; class UBA796; order UBA9615; family UBA9615; genus CALCXL01. The sequence continues at coordinate 3,369 of CALCXL010000768.1, read as the reverse complement.
GAGTTCGTCCGCGGCTCGAGCCCTCGCCGCCGCCCTACATCGTCATCGACGCCAGGGTGGCCGACCCGTCGACGGCGGCCAGGTCGTTGCCGTCCAGCCGCAGGGCCACCGAGCGGAGGACCCCGCGCAGCCGCTCCTCGTCCCAGCCCCGGGGGCAGTAGGCCAGCAGGTCGGCGACCGTGACCTCGTCGATGCCGTCCGCGTCGACCGCCGCTGAGAGGTCGATCGAGCCCTCCGCCTCGGCCCGGAGCACCAGGTGGGCCTTCCACGGCATGCCCTGGACGTGCTGCACGGCGCGGAGGGCCAGCTCGTCGGCGATGTGGATGAGCGCGGTGATCTCCAGGTAGCGGCGCTCGGCCAGCTCGGGGTGGTGGTGGAACGCGATGGCGCTGGCCACGTTCGCGGCCAGGTCCCAGGTCCCCAGGAAGAGCGCGCCCAGCCGCAGGTGGTGGCGGCGGGCCAGCCGCCGCAGCACCCGCCGATCGGGGTACCAGTCGTCGCCGGCCGCGCTGTCCTCGCAGGCCCGCTTGCGCACCAGCCGGTAGACCAGCGCCTCGCCCACGTCGTGCAGCAGGCCGGCCAGGAAGGCCTCGGCGGGGTTGACCTTGGAGGAGATCGCCAGCAGCTCCGCCGCCATGCCGGTGCCCACCGAGTGCAGCCGCAGGTTCGCCATCACCGACTCGTAGCCCTTGACCTTGTAGGACTCCGCGATGGACGCGGCGATGGTCACCCGCCGCACCTGGTCCAGGCCGATCCGCACCACGGCGGCGTTGATGGACGCCACCGGCGAGGCCGCCAGGTAGAAAGGCGAGTTGGCGACCTTCATCAGCTTGCCGGCCAGGGCCGGGTCGCTGCGGATGACGTCCAGCAGGTCCTCGTCGGACGGGCCGGTGCCCCCCTCGCCCAGCATCCGGCGGGCGGCCGGCGGGAAGGGCGGGAAGTCCAGATCGTCCTCCAACAGCGCCTGCCGCAGCGCCTGGAGCACGCGCCGCTCCGCGGGCTCGTCGGCCACGGCCAGCTGGGCTCTCAGATCGTCCAGCAGCTCGGCGCGGATGGCGGCGTCGTCCCAGATGTCCGCGGGGGGCAGGGCGCCGCCGTCGGCCAGCCGCTCCTCGGGCAGCCCGTCGATGGACGTGGACTCGAAGGACGAGTCGCCCATCAGGTCGTCGGGGTCCAGGCGCAGGGGCTCGGGGATGTCCATGGAGCCGCTGATCACGTCCCGGGGACGCTGCAGCACCACCGGCGCGGGGGGCGGCCGGGGCGGCGGCTCGGCCTCGCGCATGGCCGCCATCAGGTCCTCGGCGGCGGGGGTCTCGCAAGCCGCGTGGGACCCGGTGATGTCCAGCGTGCGGTGGTTGGGCGGGGCGTCGTCCTCGTCCAGGTACGACAGATCGACCTGGTCCAGCAGGAGCGCGAACTCCTCGGGGGAGGTGCCTGTCGGGTCGACCGTGGACGCGGCGTGGGGGGCGCCCTCCGTGAGCAGGCGGCCGGCGACGACGGGGCGGGGGGTCTTGGGGGGCGCCTCCCGATCGGGGGGCAGCACCGACTCGGGCAGGTAGGCCAGGTTCACCGGCTTGGCGGGGAGCGGATCCAGGCGGGGCACCGGCGACGGCTTCTTGCGCCGCTGCTGCATCGGCTTGGTCGCCGACATGGGCTTGCCGGGCGGGGTGGGCTTGCCGGGCGGCGTGGGGCGTGCGCCGACCCCAGGCTGGGGCTGCGAGCGCATGGCGTCGCGCTTGTCCTGGGGAAAGTCCTTGTCGAAGTCCCAGTGGTCGTTGAGCACGGACTCGATGTCGGCGTGGCCGAACACCTGACGAATGGCGGATTTGACGGAGTCTTTGAATGCGCTCATGCCGGCCTCCCTCCCTTCATCGGTCGCCGGCACCCGATCTTTACCCAAATCGTGCGACGTCCCCCGATCGCGCCCTGCCGGATCGCAGGCCCCGGTCGCCCCCGTGGGCGGTGCTATGCTCGCGGACGATGAACCGGTTCCTCCTCCCCTTGGCGATGGTGCTGCTGGTCGGCTGCGACGGCTGGCCGCTCTACCTCAACCTGCCGAATCCGGAGCCGCCGAACCCGGAGGCTGAACGCCGGGACCTGACCGCGGATCCCGACGCCGCTTCGGGCAGCGTGCAGGCGATCGATCCGCTGACGGCGCCCACGATCGTGTCGATCACCGGCGCGTCCGACTTCTGCGGCTTCGACGCCACGGCGCCCGCCGACTGGCCGTCCCTGCCCGTCGACCTCAACGGCGACGGCGTGGCGGACGAGACCGCGCCCCACCACCAGGGCTGGTACGACGGCGACGTCGACGTGTTCGGCGTGGTCGCGGCCACCGACGGCTGGCTGCATGCCTCCCTGCAGTGGACCGGCGCCCCGGACGGGGCCAACCAGCCCATCGACCTGGACGACCCCGACGGACCCTGGAGCGAAGAGACCGACCTGGATCTGGTGGTCCTGGACTGGGACGAGCAGGGAACCGGGGCGGTGTTGGACGATCAGGGCGCGACCCTGGCCGTGCCCGAGCAGACCGGACAGGTGATCGACCTGCGGGCCGGCGAGCAGGTGGCGGTGGCGGTGGCCTGCCACCACGGCGAGGGCGGCGGCTACGCGCTGCGCCTGGAGTTCCGCCTCCCCTGAGTCCGGGGCGTTCGGCCCCCGCCCCCGGCCCCCCCCACCCCGCGCTTCCCGCCCCACGTCGCCTCGACGGTGGGGCCGATCGGGCAGTTCGCGCCCGGTGGACCGCGCCCGGGCACGCTGTTAAGTTGCGGTGATCGCGCGCGCAGGGCCCACTCCCCCGCGCGCGGAGAGGACGTCGATGACCTTCAAGAGCATCCCCGCGCTGCTGTTCGCCCTGTCCCTGGTCGCCTGCGCGGCGGAGGGCGACGACGACGACTCCACGCCCACCCAGACGCAGACGGTGGAGTTCGCGGACATCTTCATCCCCGAGCGCCTGATCGAGATCCCGGTCCTGCCCGCGGGCACGGAGGTGATCACGGAGGTCCCGATCCACAACGCCGGCGACCAGGAGCTGGTGATCGAGGACATCGAGCTCAACTACGACTCGGACGCCAACTTCAGCCTGAACGAGGACACGGTCCCGCCGGTCATCCGCCCCCACCAGGTCGCGGTGATCGAGGTCGTGTACATCGCCGCGGAGGAGGCGGACACCTTCGCGGCCCTGGACATCTACACCGACGACCCGGACGAGGCGGAGAAGACCGTCGCCTTCATCGGGCGGCAGGCCACCGGCGGCCCCCACGCACGCGTGTCGGCCAACACCCTGGACTGGGGCTTCCAGTTCCGCGGCCAGGAGGTCCACAAGATCGTGGAGATCCACAACGAGGGCGACGAGCCGCTGCAGATCAC
>CALCXL010000767.1 GCA_937907595.1 uncultured Pseudomonadota bacterium | reverse complement strand
GGGGTGCGCACGGGCGAGGTCGTCTTCAACACGTCGATGACCGGCTACCAGGAGATCCTCACGGATCCCTCCTACGCCGAGCAGATCGTCACCATGACGGTGCCCCACGTCGGCAACTACGGCGTGACGGCGGACGACGACGAGAGCGACGGCCCCCACGTGCACGGCTTCGTGGTGCGTGAGGTGTCCCGGGTGGTCAGCAACCACCGCGCGGACGGCGATCTGGACGGCTTCCTGCAGCAGCACTCGGTGCCCGGGAGCGCCGGGATCGACCCCCGCGCCCTGACCCGCCACATCCGCACCCAGGGCGCCATGCGGGGCATCATCGGCAACGACGGCACCCCCCCCGATCGCCTCAAGGAGCTGCTGGCCGACTACCCCGGGCTGACGGGGCTGGATCTGGCTGGCCGCGTCACCTGCCGCCGACCTTACGAGGTCCGCCCGAAGGCCCCGCCCTCGTACCACGTCGTCTGCGTGGACTTCGGCGCCAAGCGGAACATCGTGCGCCTGCTCGCCGATCACGGCCCCGCCCGGGTCACGGTGGTGCCGTCGCGCACCTCGGCGGAGGACATCCTGGCCCTGGAGCCGGACGGCGTGATGCTGTCCAACGGCCCTGGCGACCCCGAGGCCGTGGCGGCCTACGCCGGGGAGATGGTGCGCGGCCTGCTGGGCAAGGTCCCGGTCATGGGCATCTGCATGGGCATGCAGGTCCTGGCGCTGGCCCTGGGCGGCAGCACATACAAGCTGAAGTTCGGCCACCGCGGCGGCAACCAGCCCGTCATGGATCTGCGGGACCGGCACGTGGAGATCACGGCCCAGAACCACGGCTTCGCGGTGGACCCGGAGTCCTTGTCGGCCGACGCGATCGAGGTCACGCACACCAACCTCAACGACGGCACCCTGGCCGGCTTCGCCTGCCGCAAGGTGCCCGCCTTCGCCGTGCAGTACCATCCCGAGGCCAGCCCCGGCCCCCACGACGCCCAGCACCTCTTCCGCGCCTTCTTCCGGATGATCGGCGACTTCCGCCGCCCCCGCTGAGTCCGCCTGGAGGATCCGCCCGTGCCCGGCCCGAAAGACGCCGTCACCGTCAGCCAGCTGGCCCGCGCGATCCGCGGGGCGCTGGAGGCGTCGTTCGGCGGCGTCGTCTGGGTGCGCGGGGAGCTGAGCAACCTGCGGGCCTACCACTCGGGCCACTGGTACTTCACGCTCAAGGACCGCGACTCCCAGCTCAAGATGGCGATGTTCGCGCGCGCCAACCGGCGGGTGTCCTTCAAGCCGAAGGACGGCGACGAGGTCCTGGTCTGCGGACGGGTCGACGTCTACACCGCCCGGGGCGACCTGCAGGTCATCGCCGAGGAGATGCACCCCCTGGGCGCCGGCCGCCTGCAGGAGGAGTTCGAGCGGCTCAAGGCCAACCTGGCCGCTGAGGGCCTCTTCGACGCCGAGCGCAAGAAGCCCCTGCCCGCCGTGCCCCGCCGCGTGGGCATCGTGACCAGCGAGAAGGCCGCGGCCCTGCAGGACATGCTGCGCGTGCTGACGGAGCGCGACCCCACCCTGGCGATCACCCTCGCCCCGTGCCGCGTGCAGGGCGTGGGTGCCGCGGAGTCCATCGCCGCCGCGCTGGATCGCCTGAACCGCCAGGGGAGGGTGGAGGTGATCCTCTGCGGGCGCGGGGGGGGCAGCATCGAGGACCTGTGGGCCTTCAACGAGGAGGTTGTGGCCCGCGCCATCGCCCGCTCGGTGATCCCGGTGATCTCTGGCGTGGGGCACGAGATCGACGTGACGA
>CALCXL010000766.1 GCA_937907595.1 uncultured Pseudomonadota bacterium | reverse complement strand
TAGGCCTTCTGCTGCACCCAGTCCAGGCGATCCACCTGGTAGGGCTGGCTCTCCACCATGTAGATCGCACCCTCGTGCACCACCGTCTGGCTGCCGATGCGGTCCGTCTCCGCGATCACCTTGTTGCCTGCCGTCTTGTCGATGATGACGACGTTCTCACTGTCCGCCGATCGCAGGCTCACGCCGTCGGCCGGGTAGCTCTCCTCCGCCCAGTGGAAGGTGTCGTTCCGCTCGTGGGCCACGCCCGCCTCCGCCAGGAACTCCAGGACCTCGTCCAGGTTCTCCCCGCCGAACGCGTCCCCGCGCTTGAAGGGAAGCTCGTACAGCGAGCACTTCACGTGGGCGACCAGGATCAGCAGGTTGTCCGGGTCGATGCGGGCCTGCTCCGGGGGCGCGTCGAAGAGGAAGTCCGGGTGGGTGACCACGAACTGGTCCATGGGCGTGTTGCGCCCCACCAGGAAGACGACGGACCGGCGCTCCCCGCGGCCCGCGCGCCCCGACTGCTGCCACAGCGAGGCCACGGATCCCGGGTAGCCGGCCAGGATCGCCACGTCCAGCTGGCCGATGTCGATGCCCAGCTCCAGGGCGTTGGTGGAGACGACGCAGGTGACGTCGCCGTCCCGCAGCCCCTTCTCGATCTGCCGGCGCAGCCCGGGCAGGTACCCGCCGCGGTAGCTGGCGACCTTGTGCTCCGTGCCCGGCTTGCGGCAGAAGCGCTCCCGCAGGTACCGGGCAAGCACCTCCGTGTGCAGGCGGGAGCCGGTGAAGCAGATGGTGGGCACGCCCTGCTTGACGAAGGGGCTGGCCAGGCGCAGCGACTGGGACAGCACCCCCTTGCGGATCCCGAGCTCCTCGTTGATGACCGGCGGGTTGTAGAGCACCACGGTCTTGGGCCCCGAGGGCGCGCCGTTGTCCTTCGCGCCGACCAGGTGGACGGTCCGGCCCAGGAGGCGCTCGGCGTGCTCGTAGGGGTTGGCGATGGTGGCCGACGAGCAGATGAACTGCGGACGTGAGCCGTAGAACTCACACAGGCGCAGCAGCCGGCGCAGCACGTTGGCGACGTGGCTCCCGAAGACGCCGCGGTAGACGTGCATCTCGTCCACGACCACGAACTTGAGGTCCTGCAGCACCTTCCGCCAGCGGGGGTGGTTGGGGAGGATCCCGGCGTGCAGCATGTCCGGATTGCTGACGATCACGTGCCCGCGGGTGCGGATCGCCGTGCGGGCGTCCGGGGGCGTGTCCCCGTCGTAGGTGTAGGTGCGCACCGGCAGGCCCAGGGAGTCGACGACCCGTTGCAGGGAGGCAACCTGGTCCTGGCTCAGGGCCTTCGTCGGGAAGAGGTACAGCGCTCGGGTGGTGTCGTCCTCCGCGATCGCGTTGAGGACCGGCAGGTTGTAACAGAGCGACTTGCCCGAGGCCGTCGGCGTGACGACGACCACGTCCTCCCCGGCGTGACTGGCGTCCACCGCCAGGCGTTGGTGCCGGTACAAGCGCCCGATCCCGCCGTCGGTCAGGGCCTTTGCGACCTTGGGGTGCAACCACTCCGGGAAGTCCTCGAAGCGCGCCTCACGCGCCTCGACGTCCCGCCGCGCCGTGACGCAGTTGGCCGTTGGCGGCTTCGAGAGGAGATCCTCCACCAGCCCGTCGAGCTGCCGCTGGCGCGGGATGTCGGGCACGGGCGGCCTCCGATCGAGGGGCGGCAGTGGACAGGGCCGGTGGCCGCGGGGTACACGATGAGCAAGGCGACCCTACCTGAACATGTGTTCCATGCCAACATCACCCCGCCAGGGCTTTCTGCGCACCGACGACGGTGTCGAGCTGTTCTACCGCGTGGTGGGCGAAGGCCAGCCCGCGCTGGTCTGCTGCAACGGCGTGGGCGTGTCGACCTTCTTCTGGAAGTACCTGAGCCGACGCTTCGCGGGCGAACGCGCGGTGGTCACCTGGGATTACCGCGGGCACAACCGCAGCGGCATCCCCGGCCCCGATCAGCGCGTGGACATCCCGCGCATGGCCCAGGACCTGGGCACCATCGTCGACGGCCTGGGGCTGGAGCGGCCGGTCTTCCTGGGGCACAGCATGGGCGCCCAGGTCATCCTGGAGCGCTACCGACAGGCGCCGGACAGCGTCTCGGGCCTGATCTCGGTCCTCGGCACCGCGGGCCACCCCCTGGACACCTTCGGAGGCCTGAAGCTGTCGCGCACGCTGTTCGACCTGGTGCTGGCCACCAACGAGATCCTGCCCCGCAGCCTGGACACGTTCTCCAAGATCCTGCTGGCCCTGCCCGGCGCCTACGATTTGGCGCGCCTGGCGAAGATGGTGGATGGCGGTCGGCTCTCGCGGCACGACCTGCGCCAGTACCTGCACCAGCTGACGGACATGGGCACGCCGCTCTTCTGTCGGATGCTGGAGGAGCTGGGAGAGCACACCGCCTGGGACGTGCTCCCCATCGTGCAGGTGCCCACCCTGGTGATCGCAGCGGAGTTCGACGGCTTCACGCCCCCCGAGCTGGCCCACCGCGTGGCCGACGCGCTGCCCGACGCCGAGTTCCTGATGCTGGACGGCGCCAGCCACGCCGGCATCGTGGAGCAGCCCGAGCGGATCAACGAGGTGGTGGCGGAGTGGCTTGGGCGGCGGATCCTGGCGTGACGGGCGCCGCGAGCTTCGGCTCGACGGCCCGGGGGTGCTTGCGCGGGCGGGGCGTCACCGGCTGACCCGCCGGCAGGGCCCGGACCCAGGCCACCCCCGCGCGCTCGAGCTCCGTGCAGGGGCAGTCGCCGGCCAGCGCCTCCGCACGAACCACGGCCGCGTCACGCTCCGTCGCGTTGCCCCGCGCCGCCGCAACCGCGCCGCGCAGCACCTCCACCCAGGCCTCCTCCACGGTGGCCAGGGCCTCCGCCTGAGCCGCAGCCTCGTCCAGCCGACCCAGCACCAGCAGCGCCTCGGCGCGGACCAGCTTGCTGCCGAAGTGATCGGCGTGATCGGTCAGGACCCGGTCGACGATGCCCAGCGCCTGCTCCGCGCGTCCCGAGACGAGCATGACCTCCGCGCCCTGGGCGGTCAGATCGGCGTCGCCCTCGTGCAGTCGGAGCCCGCGCGTGACGGCGGCGCGAGCCGGCCCCACCCGATCCGCGAGCAGGTAGCCCTGGCTCAGGCCGATCCACTCAGCGGCCGTGGTGGGCTCGGTGTGCACCGCCCGCTCACGCAGGCTCACGGCCTCCAGGACCCGGCCCTCGTCCCGGCGGAGCTCGGCCAGGGCCCAGAGGTGGTCCTTGCCGGCTCGGGCGGGGTCGAGCAAGCCCGTCGC
>CALCXL010000765.1 GCA_937907595.1 uncultured Pseudomonadota bacterium | reverse complement strand
TCCATGCGCGGGACGCCCTGACCCCCACCCGCGGAGTCCGGGGCGCGCGTCGGCATCCCCTCGGGTACACTCCGCGGCCTTCACGGGAGCAGCCATGCGTTTGACCATCGTGGGTACCGGCTACGTCGGGCTCGTCACCGGGACCTGTTTCGCCAACACCGGCAACGAGGTCGTGTGCCTCGACCTGGACGAGGCGAAGATCGAGGCGCTGCGCGCCGGGATCTCCCCCATCTACGAGCCCGGCCTGGACGACCTGATCAAGAAGGCGCTGAGGGCCCGCCGCCTGCACTTCACCACCGACCGCACCACGGCCTACGACGGCGCGGAGGCGATCTTCATCTGCGTGGGCACCCCTTCGGACGCCGAGGGCCGCGCGGACCTGAAGTACATCTTCTCCGCCGCCCGGGACGTGGCCGCCGCCCTGGATCGCCGGCCTCCGCCCGCGCCGGGGGAGCTGCCGCCCATCGTGGTGACGAAGTCGACGGTGCCGGTGGGCACCAACGCCAAGGTCAAGGAGCTGATCCGCTCGCTGACCGACCGCCCCTTCGCCATGGCCTCCAATCCGGAGTTCCTCAAGGAGGGCGCCGCGATCCACGACTTCTACAAGCCGGACCGCGTGATCATCGGCGTGGAAGACAAGGCCGTGGGCACGGAGCTGCGGGAGCTCTACGAGCCCTACGTGCGCCAGGGCAACCCCATCTTCGTCATGGACATCCCGTCGGCGGAGATGGTGAAGTACGCCAGCAACGCCATGCTGGCCACCAAGATCTCCTTCATCAACGAGATCGCGAACTTGAGCGAGGCGCTGGGCGCGGAGATCGAAGAGGTGCGCCGGGGCATGTGCAGCGACAGCCGCATCGGCAACCAGTTCCTGTACCCGGGCCTGGGCTACGGCGGCTCCTGCTTCCCCAAGGACGTGTTGGCCTGCGTGTCCATGGGCACGGACAGCGGCACGCCCACCGCCCTGCTCAAGGCCGTGCACGACGTCAACCAGGCCCAGCGGCAGACCTTCATCCAGAAGATCAACCAGCACTTCGCGGGGGAGCTTGCGGACAAGCGCATCGCGGTCTGGGGGCTGTCCTTCAAGCCCCGCACCGACGACGTGCGTGAGGCGCCGGCCATCAACGTCGTGCGCTGGCTGGTGGCCCAGGGCGCCGACGTGGTGGCCTACGACCCGGTGGCCACGGAGACCTTCCGAGCGGAGGTCGGGGACACGATCCGCTATACGGAGACAAACTTCGACGCGCTGGACGGGGCCGACGCCCTGGTGATCTGCACCGAGTGGAGCGAGTTCCGGCAGCCGCAGTTCGATGAGATGGCGACCCGCATGCGGGGGCGGGTCATCTTCGACGGCCGCAACTGCTACCGGCCGGAGGTCGTGGCCGAGCACGGCTTCACGTACTACTCCATCGGTCGCCGGCCCGTGCACGCGTGATCGCGCGGGGCGGCCTGGGGCTCCTGCTGCTGCTGGCGGGCTGCCCGTCGGCGGTGGAGCCCCTGCCGCCGGAGCCCTGGGACCGCGACGCCGACGGCTTCGACGAGGACGTCGACTGCGACGATCGGGACCCGCTGGCCTGGCCCGGCGCCCCGGAGCTCTGCGACGGCATCGACCAGGCCTGCGACGGCGACCTGTCCGACGAGGGGGACGCCGACGGCGACGGCTTCAAGGCCTGCACCGAGTGCGACGACGCCCGCGCCGACGTCTTCCCCGGCGCCCCCTCGGCCTGCGATGGCAGCGACGCCGACTGCGACGGGAGCGTGAGCGAGGCCGAGGCCGCCGATCGCGGCGAGCACGCGGCCTGCCCGGCCCTGGACTGCGCCGACGTCGAGGGCGTGGACGGCGCCTGGATCGACGCCGGCGGGGACCTGGCGTTCTTCGTCGACTGCGACGGCCCCTGGGTGCAGCTCGCCCTGGACTCGTCGGACGCCCTGCTCGTCGCCTCGAAATCGGACACCAACGGCTGGGAGAAGTGCGACGACGACGCCGCCGCGCTCTGGCCCTGGGTGACGGAGGCGGAGGTCGCCCTGGACTCCTCCCCCGACGCCAACCACACCCTGCTGCACGACGCGTCCTACGTGGGCCCCGTCAGCGGCGCGGTGCTGTCCGGTGACGCCCTGCTAGCCCTGTCCGCCCACGTCGACCAGCTGCACCCCGACGACCGGCTGGTGGCCGTCATCGGAGACAACGACTCCAACGATTGGCAAGGCGGGACCGGCGGAGGGCTGGAGGCCTACGCGGTGGGCGCCGACGCGTCCTGGACCCTGCTCACCCCCGGCGTGGGCGGCGAGTGCGGGGGCGGCGCGCCGGACTGGCCCCGGCCGGGCAGCGAGTCGGGCTACTACGCCTGGTCCACGGACGCCGCGGGCTCGCAGGCGTCGGGGGACACCGGCCTGGAGGAGCCCCTGGGCGCCCTGCCGGCCCGCGCGGCCCTGCCGGTGCGCTTCGTGCTGGCGGTGCACACCGGCGGGGGGGTGGGCGTGGGCTGGTCGGACACCAGCTTCCGGGTGCGCTGAGCGGGGGACTGATCCCGGCGGTTCGCTGAGCGGCGGTTCGCTCAGGCCGCGTGCTCGCCCCGTCGCCGACGCAGCAGCCCCAATGCGCCGAACAGCGCCAGGATCCCGGCGCTGCCGCCGCCCCCGGCCTGGCAGCCGGAGTCGCAGCCTTCAGTCCACAGCAGCCGGTCGGCGTCGAAGCTCTGGGTGCTCTCCGCGCAGGTGAGAAAGCTGCCGTCGTCCACGGCCGCGAAGCCTTCGTCGCAGCGGCAGGTGGCGAAGCCGTTGAGGGCCACGCAGGCGCCGTTCTCCCCGCAGCTCTCCCGCTCGCAGGGGTCGGCCGCGCTCAGGCCGATCTCCTGCAGGCTGCCCAGCATCTCCGTGTCCAGGCGGTCGCAGACCACGGTGGCGCCGAGGCCGGAGCCGCCCAGGATCGGCGACGTGATGCGCCGCGCCGTGGTGCCCGTGGGGCAGAGGCAGCCGTCACCCTGCTCGGTGGTGCCGCACTGCGCGTCCTGGCCGCAGTAGAGGTCGCCGCAGGGCAGCCGGTCGAAGGCGTCGTCGGCGCAGCTGTCCACCGTCTCCCGGTCGCTCAGGTCCAGCACGTTGGAGACGTTGCCCCCGCTGGAGGCGCGGAAGACCGGGTCGGTGGTCATCTCCCAGGCGCTCATGCGGGCGTAGAGCCGGGTGATCTGGCCGTGCCGCGCCGAGACCTCGCCCAACCAGTCCAGGTCGTCGCTGTAGTCCTCGTTCCAGGACCAGCGGTTCTCCGCGTTGGCGACCGCGGTGCCCAGGTCCCCGGCGAACTGCGTGATCACCGCCTGCCCGCCGGCCTCGTCCATCTGCCAGGACAGCAGCGGGTAGTAGTTCTGCTGGCCGGTCAGGGGGTGGACCTGCACCTGGGTGAGGTCCAGCTCCAGGTTGTCGAAGTTGGCGGACTCGAACCGCGACTCGCCGGCCACGAAGGTGAGCACGCCCATCTCCGGCTCCGCGGCCACCCCCGTCAGCTGGATGGGCACCATGGGCTGGTCCGAGGGGTAGGTCATGGAGATGGGGGCGATGTCCTCCACCCCGGCGCCGGGCGTCAGCTTGAGGGCCAGGAACCACATGTTGCCGCTTACGTACTCGGCCACCAGCGGCTCCATCTCCGGGGTGATCAGGTAGTCGTTGTCGTTGAGCCAGGTGACGAGGGCGTCGGCGTCGTCGGCCCGCAGCATCTGGGGCTGGAAGGGGCCGACCACCGGCAGGTCGATGACGTCCACGCCGTTGTCGTCCGACTCCGCGCCGCCGGCCGACATGGCCCGGTCGACGCCGAAGGGAGCGTCCGGCCGCAGGCAGTCCGTGGGCGGGGGCACTACCACGGGGGCGGTGGCGTCGTCCAGGAGCAACAGCGCGCTGCTGGGGGCCGCCACGTCCAGGTCGTCGGGTCCCAGCTCGCTGGGCACCGGAACCACCCAGGAGAAGGCGTCGGGCGAGCCCTGGTAGCGGATCTCCACGGTGGCGGTGATGGTCCCGTCGCCGTTGATCTCGAACAGGATGCGCTCGGCGTTCTGCTGGATGGGCTCCACGTTGATCTGCGAGCAGAAGAAGCCGCCGCAGGCCAGCGCGCTGGAGGGGAGCAGGAGGGCGATGAGGAGGGGGATGAGGCTGCGCATGGGCGGCATCATGCACGAAGTCGACGGGGCCGGGACGGGCGATTGAGGGGCTGTCCCGCGGCCCCCCGGGGCCCGCGCTACCCTGCGCGGCCATTCCCGCCCAATCCCCCTCCTCGCCGGACCGCGCCGGCCTGCTGTACGCCCTGGCCGCCTTCAGCCTCTGGGGGTTCTTCCCCCTGTACTGGGCGCAGCTCAAGGACTCCACGGCGCCGGAGGTCCTGGGCCACCGCATCGCCGGCACGTTCGGCCTGCTGTTCGTGGGCCTGCTGCTCAGCGGCCGCCTGTCCCGGCTGCGCCTGGCCCGCCGCGAGTTGGGGCTGCTGGCCGCGGCGTCGGCGCTGGTGACGGTCAACTGGCTCACCTACATCTGGGGCGTGCAGAACGGCCACGTCGTGGAGACGTCGCTGGGGTACTTCATCAACCCCCTGGTCAGCGTGGCCCTGGGCGTGGGGTTCCTGGGCGAGCGGCTGCGGCGGGCGCAGGTCATCGCCATCGCCCTCGCCGCCGTCGCGGTCGGGGTCCTCGCGGTCAACCACGGCCGCGTGCCCTGGATTGCCCTGGTCCTGGCCTTCAGCTTCGCGCTCTACGGCCTGCTCAAGAAGGTGGCCGGCGTGGACTCGGTGCCCGCGCTGGCGGTGGAGACGGCCTTCGTGGCGCCCCTTGCCATCGGCTACCTGCTGCTGTTGCGCTGGCAGGGCGTCGACACCCTCTTCCGCCTGGGCTGGACCCACGACGCGCTGCTCCTGGGCGCTGGCGTGGCCACGGCCGTGCCCCTGCTCTGCTTCGGCGCGGCGGCCAACCGCGTGCCCCTGAGCACCCTGGGCGTGCTGCAGTACCTGGCCCCCTCCATCCAGTTCGTCTGCGGGGTCGCGCTGCTGGGGGAGACGATGTCGCCCGTGCGCTGGGCCGGGTTCGCCCTGGTCTGGGTGGCCCTGATCCTCTTCGTGGTCGACGGGGTGCAGAACGCCCGTCCGCTCGCCCCCGTCCCCCGCTCCCAGGAGCCCTGATGCCCGATCCCACCCCGCCCTCGTCGCTTCCCTCGACCCCGCCGCCGCCGGAGGTCCCGGTGCGCGTGCACGTCGTCGCCGCCCCCCAGGCCGGTCAGCGCATCGACGCCGTCGCCGTCACCGGCCTGGGCCTGCCGTCGCGCAGCGCCGCCCGCCGCGCGATCCTCGCCGGGCAGG
>CALCXL010000764.1 GCA_937907595.1 uncultured Pseudomonadota bacterium | reverse complement strand
CAGCACCGCGGGGCCCACCAGGGCCGCCGTCCAGGACAGCGTGGCGGCCAGGGCCAGGGCCCGGGGCAGGTCGCCGTCGCCCGTCCACGTTGGTTGGGAGGCGCGGGACCCGGCCAGGAGCAGGGGGGCCAGGGCCAGGCCCAGGCCGACGAGGGAGGGCATGAGCAGACCGGGACGCACCGCCCGCAGGACGTGCAGGAAGCCGGCGGGCAGGCAGAGGAGCAGCAGGGCCGCCGCCACCGCGCCCGAACCGAGGTCCAGGCCCAGGGGCAGCCCCATGCTCCAGGGGGCGTCGACGGCGGCCTGGCTCAGGGTGCCGGCGCTGTGGCGCAGCAGGACCGCGGCGCCGAACACGCCCGCCACCTGCCAGGAGATCCCCGAGGCGGGGTGGGTCCAGGCCGGCCAGCGACGCCGCATGGTGGCCACCAACGCCAGGACCAGGGCCCCGGCCCAGGCGATCGACCACGCGCTGGCGCCGCCCGCCGCGCCCGCGGTGGCGTGGGCCAGGGGGAGCAGCGCGCCCACCCCCAGCAGCCCGGCGATCAGCGTCGGCGAAACCAGGGGCATGGTCGGTGGGGGGGTCGTGTGCAAGCGGTCCTTGGTATACAACGCGACCGGCAGCGCCGCCCCCCCGGGCCGACCCGCGCCCCCCATCGACCCACCATCCCTGCGAGGAGTCAGATCATGAAGCTCAGCGAAGTTCGAGGCATCGTCACCGGCGGCGGCAGCGGCATGGGCCGCGCCTTCGTCCTCCAGCTGGCCGCCGCGGGCGCCCGGGTCGTCGCCGCCGACATCAACGCCCAGGGGCTGGCGGAGACGGCGCAGGCCGCCGCCGATCTGCCCGGCACCGTGCACAGCGTGGAGGCCAACGTCGCCGACGAGGACTCCGTGATCGCGATGATCGCCCGCGCGCAGGAGCTCATGGGCTCGGTCAACGTCCTGGTGAACAACGCCGGCATCTTCCGCGACGGCCTGCTGGTCCGCGTCGACCGCGCCACCGGCAAGGTCAAGGGCGAGATGAGCCTCAGCCAGTGGAAGACGGTCATCGACGTCGACCTGACGGGGCCCTTCCTGTGCACCCGCGAGTTCGCCAAGAACGCCATCGACAACGGCATCAAGGACTCGGTCATCGTCAACATCAGCTCGGTCGCCCGCCACGGGAACCCGGGGCAGAGCAACTATTCTGCGGCCAAGGCCGGCCTGGTGGCGGACACGAAGCTGTGGGCCCAGGAGCTGTCCCGCTACGGCATCCGCACCGGCGCCATCGCCCCGGGCTTCATCCAGACGCCGATCCTGGACGGCATGAAGCCGGAGATGTTGGAGAAGCTGCTGAGCACGGTGCCCCTGCGCCGGACCGGATCGCCCGAAGAGATCTTCGCGGGCGTGCGCTTCATCATCGAGTGCGGCTACTTCACGGGCCGCTGCATCGACATCGACGGCGGCCTGGTCCTGTAGAGGGGCCCCGGGGTGGGGAGCGACCCGGCGGGGCCGACGGCGGCTACTCGGGCAGCACCGGGGTGTGCAGCCGCGCGCCGGCGGACGCGGGGTCGAAGCCCGGCGGCCAGCGGGTCCGCGCGTCGTACACCGCGCCGGTCAGCACGGTGCCGGTCAGCGTGGCGAAGCTGAGATCGGTCCCGCGCAGGTCCGCGCGGTTGAGGTCGACCCCGCTCAGATCCACGGCGCCCAGGCTCTGACGGGCCAGCGACGCCGACTCGAAGGGGATGGCGTGCAGGTCCCCGGCGCTCATGCCCGCGTCCAGCAGCAGCACCAGCAGGAGCCCGCGCTCGGGGATGGTCGGGTAGGGGTCCAGGCGCTCGTCGGCGCCGAGCGCGCGCCAGGGCCGCAGGCCGTCCGAGGCGTCGGCCAGCGCCTGCAGGGTCGATCCGCTGACCTCCCCGCGCAGGGCGGCGATCTCCTCCAGGCGGGCCGGCCGCCCCAAGCGCAGGGTGTCCCCCCGCTCGAACTCGGCCACCAGCGCCGGCCAGCGGTCCCGGGACCAACGCTGCGCGAAGCCCAGCTCGCTGCGCACCGCCGACAGGGCGTCGGCCAGGGCCGCCCACTGCGCCGCGGAGGCCGTGGCCCGGGACAGCTCGGTCAGCACCTGCCCGTAGCTGCGCTCCGACGCCTGGGACTCCGCCGCCACCAGCCGCATTTGCTCGAGCTCCTTCTCCGTCCGGGCGAGGATCCGGCTGAGCGTCTCGGCCCGGGTGCGCTCGGAGGACACGGCGACGTCGACCTCGGACAGGCGGCCCTCCGCCAGCCCCAGGCTCTCCGTGAGCTGCGCCGTGCGGTTGAGCTGCTGCGCGCCCACGGCCAGGAGCAGGGCCAGCAGCAGGCCCACCAGCAGGGTGCGTACGCGGTCGTTGGGGTCCAGGGCGCCCCGGCGGGGCACGGGCAGGAGCGGGGGCGCGGGCGGGACGTAGACGTCCACGGGCAAGGGGAGGTCCGCGTCCGGCGGTGGCGCGGCGGCCGGCGGCGCGGGCTCAGCAGGGGCGAGGGGGGCGGTCGCCTCGCTCGCGCTGGTGGCGGCGTCGGCCAGGGGGTCGGAGCCCATGGCCTTGCGGCGCTTGTTGGTGGACATCAGCGTGCCTCCTTTGGCGGGATCAGAGCTTGTGAGTGAATCGAGGCCGAAGGCGAGACCGTCGAGGACAAGCCGTCGGGCCGCCCGGGAAGGCGTGGCGTG
>CALCXL010000763.1 GCA_937907595.1 uncultured Pseudomonadota bacterium | reverse complement strand
CAGGACCTGCTGTCGGCGGAGCTGCGGCCCCTGATCGACCTGTACTTCCCGGGCACCGGCGTGGACGCTGAAGGTCGGATCAAGCTGTGGAAGCTGGCCTGGGACGCGATCGGCACGGAGTTCGGCGCGCGGCAGGAGCTGTTCGAGCGGAACTACGCCGGCAACTACGACAACGTGCGGCTGGAGAACCTCTTCCTGGCCGAGCGCAACGGCGACGTGCCCGCCTGGACGGGCCACGTGGACCGCTGCATGGACGACTACGATCTGAGCGGCTGGACCGCGGCCCCCTGGGCCGATCCCAAGGGCTGATCCGAGGAGACCGACCGTGGCTGAGACCCCCGCTTCCCTGACCCCCGAGGGCCTTGGCCCGCTGCTCGGCTTCGTGGCCACCCTGGATCTGGGCCAGCCCGCGGACGCGGAGGCGGCGCTCAACGAGCGTTGGCCGGTGGACGGGCCCTACGTGCAGGGCCTGCGCGCCCTGATGGAGGCCGGCGTCGCCGACGGCAGCCTCTGCGGCCGGGGCGCCCCGCCGGTGCGTTGGTCCCGCGCCTTCAAGGCCAGCGACGCCAGCGCAAACCTCAGCGCCGACGCCGTCTTCATGAGCGGCCCGGGCCCCCGCCACGAGCACCCCCAGGGTGAGGTGGACCTCTGCTTCGCCACCGACGGCGCGCCCACCTTCGACGGCCGACCGCCCGGCTGGGTCGTGTACCCGCCCGGCAGCGTGCACGTGCCCACCGTCGCCGGCGGCGAGATGCTGATCCTGTACCTGCTCCCCGCGGGCGCCATCCGCTTCCTGCAGGGCTGAGCGTGGCGACGTCGCGCGATCTGCTCCTCTCCGCTGCGGTCCTGATCGCCGTGGCGCTGCTGTCCTTCGGTGAGATCGGCCAGCTGCGGCCCTTCGTGGACCCGGTCGTGGACACCTGGCCCGCCCTGGGGCCGGGCGAGGCGTCGATCCTCTTCGCGGGGGACAACCTGCTGGGCGACGCGTCGCTGCACTGGATGAAGAAGAAGGGCGACGACTGGCAGTTCCGACGGATCGAGTCGCTGCTGACCACGGCGGACGCCGCCGCGATCGTCGTCAACCAGGAGGGGCCGGTCACCACGCACAACAAGCGCAACCGCCCGAACACCGTCTACAACTACAAGCAGCCGCCGCGCACCATGGCGCTCTTCGCCAGCAAGGGGATCACGCACATGTCCCTGGCCAACAACCACGCGCTGGACCGCGAGTGGGCGGGGCTCAAGGACACGATCAAGCACGCGCGCGCGGCCGGCATCACTGTGTTCGGCGGGGGGGCCAGCGCGGCCGAGGCCCGCAAGCCCGTGGTGATCGACGTCGGCGGCACCCGGGTGGCGATCGTGGGCGCCGCGGACAACTGGGGCAGCCTGCGGCGCGCCGGCTGGGAGGCGAAGGGCAAGCAGGGCGGCCTGTTCCTGATGCGGGACGAGCTGCTGGAGCCGGCGACCCGCGCCGCGCGCAAGGAGGCGGACCTGGTGGTCTGGTACCCCCACTGGGGGGACAACTACGCGCCGATCCGCCGCAGCCAGCGCCGGCTTGCGGAGAAGCTGGTGGCCGCCGGCGCCGACGCGATCGTGGGCCACCACAGCCACGAAGCGCAGTCCTTCGGCTGGGTCGGCGGCAAGCCCGTGGCCTGGAGCCTGGGCAACCTGGTGTTCGGCACGCCGGGCCGCTTCGGTGACGACAAGTACGGCGAGGGCTGGGGCCTGGTGATGCGGATGGTGATCCGCGACGGCGCCATCGACCGCTTCGAGTTCGTGCCCATGCAGATCAACAACCGCATCAACGACTACCAGCCCCACCCGCTGACCGCCTCGCGATCGCGGGAGGTGCTGCGCATGTTCGCCCAGCGCGAGGGCACCCCCCTGCGGCTGGTGGACGGGGTGGGCGTGCTGGACGCGAAGCCGCCGACCACGCCCCTGCGCCACGCAGCGGTGGACAGCGACGAGCCGGAGGACGAAGACTCCAGCGACTGAGCCCGCGCTGGGCCGCCTTGTTCCCGTCGAACCTGTCAGTCGTCCAGGTGGTAGATGGCCCGGATCTCGTCCAGGATCTTTTCGAAGGGGATGTGCAGGTCACGCAGCAGGCCGTCGGCCAGGGAGAAGACCCAGCCGTGCACGACGGGGTAGCCGTTGCGGCGGTAGCTCTGCTGCAGCCACGACGTCTTGATGACGTTGATGCACTGCTCCTGGACGTTCAGCTCCACCAGCCGCTCGTAGCGCGCCTTCTCGTCGGCGATGGCGTCCAGCTCCTCGTGGTGGATGCGGTAGACGTCGCGGATCTCCCGCAGCCAGCCGTTGAGCTGCCCCAGGTCCGCAGACTTCATGGCCGCCGCCACCCCGCCGCAACCGTAGTGGCCGCAGACCACGACGTGCCGCACGCCCAGGTGCTCGACCGCGTACTGGATCACCGCGTGGGCGTTCATGTCGATGTTGGGCACGACGTTGGCCACGTTGCGGTGCACGAAGACGTCGCCGGGCTCCAGGCCCATGATCTCGTTGGCGGGCACCCGGCTGTCAGCGCAGCCGATGAACAGCACCTCGGGGTTTTGGTCGGCCGCCAACCGCTCGAAGTAGGTGGCGTCGTCCACCAGCTTGCTGGCGACCCACTTGCGGTTGTTCTCGAAGATGCGGGCGTAAAGTTCGCGGGTGCGGTTCGGCATCCCGGGAGGGTAGCCCACCGAGGGCCCGCTCGGCTCAGTGCGGGACGTGCTCGCCGGTCTGGTGCTTCGCCTTCCACTCGGCGTAGGGCATGCCGTAGACGATCTCCCGAGCCTCCATCTTATCGATGATGATTCCCTTTTCTTCAGCGGCACTTGCGTACCACTTGCTCAAGCAGTTTCTGCAGAACCCACTCAGATTCATCAGGTCGATGTTCTGCACGTCGGTCCGGT
>CALCXL010000762.1 GCA_937907595.1 uncultured Pseudomonadota bacterium | reverse complement strand
GTCGATGAGGAAGAGCGCAGGCAGGCCCTCGCGGCGGGCCAGGGCTGGGCCGTCGATGGGCCCGAGGATGTGCAGGGCGGTCGCCAGGGCGTCGGCGGTGGCGCAGTCGGGGGCCCGAACGCTGACGGAGACGAGGGCGTGGGAGGTCGGCCTGCCGGTGCGCGGGTCGATCAGGTGGGAGACCACGGCGCCCCCCGCCAGCTCGTGGGCGTTGCGGTAGGTGCCCGACGTCGCCACGGCGCCCTCCCGCGGCACCACGACCTCGGCCACCGCGCGGACCCCGGGCTCGGGGCGCTCGATGCCCACGCGCCAGGGTTGCCCGTCGGCTCGAACGCCCCGCACGCGAAGCTCCCCGCCGATCTCAACGAGGTAGGAGGTCAGGCCGTTCGCCTCCAGGACGCTCGCGACGCGGTCCACAGCCCAGCCCTTCGCCACCCCTGACAGGTCCGCGGTCACGCCCGGCCGGGCCTTGGTGAGCGACCCACGGGCGGCGTCGACGGTGATGAGGGTGTGGCCGACGTCCTGCCGGATCCGCGCGACTTCGGCGTCGGTGGGCGCGATGGGGACGTCCTCGCGCTTGTGGGGGCCGAAGCCCCAGGCGGCCACCAGGGGCGCCACGGTGACGTCGAAGGCCCCATCGCTCAGGACGGCGACGCGCTGGGCGACCTGCATCACCGCGAGGAGGTCCGCCGACGCCGCGAAGGGCTCCGGGCCGGCGTGCCGGTTGAAGGCCGACAGCTCCGAGTCCGGCCGCCAGTTCGACATCGAACGATCCACGTCGGCCAGCGCCGCGGCGATCTCCGACTCCAGGCGGGACGACTCGGCGGGAGGGACCGCCTGCGCGACGAGGACCGACCACGTCGTGCCCATGGCCTCGCCCTGCCAGCCCGCCACGGTCTCCGGCAGGTCCGCGTCGCCCAGCTGGACCCAGGCGAACGCGCCGACGAGCAGGACGAGGCCCGCCACGCGCAGCAGGTTGTCTCGGAGCTCAGAACTCATCGAACAGAACGTCCGCGGGGTCGACGCCGAGCTCGTCCAGCATGGATCGGCAGGCGCTGAGCATCATCGGCGGGCCGCAGAGGTAGTACTCGATGTCCTCGGGGGCGGGGTGCTCCTCCAGGCAGTCGCGGCGCAGGACGTCGTGCACGAAGCCGCGCGGCCCCTCCCACGCGTCTTCGGGCAGGGGCTCGCTGAGGACGAGGGTCCAGCGGAAGTTCGGGTGCAACGCCGCCAGGGCGTCGAACTCCTCGACGTAGAAGGCCTCACGCAGGCTGCGTGCGCCGTACCAGAAGGAGATCGCCCGCGTGCTCTGCAGCCGCCCCAGTTGGTCCAGGATGTGCGAACGCATCGGCGCCATGCCGGCCCCCCCGCCGACGAAGACCATCTCCCGGTGGCTGTGCTTCGCAAAGAACTCGCCGTAGGGGCCCGAGACCGTGACCTCGTCCCCCGGCCGGAGCCCGAAGATCCACGACGACACGATCCCCGGAGGCGCGTCGGGGGCCGACCGGGGCGGCGTGGCGATGCGCACGTTGAGCATCACCACGCCGGCCTCGTCGGGGCAGTTGGCCATCGAATAGGCGCGGCTCGTCGGCTCGTCGCTGCGGGAGATCAGGGACCGAAGCCCCCCGCGCTGCCAGTCCTCTTCGAAGCGCTCGGGGACGTCGAAGTCGGCGTAGCGGACCTCGTGAGGGGGGCTCGTCAGCTGCACGTAGCCGCCGGCGCGGAAGGGCACGGCCTCCCCCTCGGGCAGGTCGAGGACGAGCTCCTTGATGAAGGTGGCGACGTTCCGGTTCGATCGCACGCGCGCCCGCCACTCCCGGACGCCGAAGATCTCCGCCGGCAGGCGGATCGACATGTCGCCCCGGACCTTGACCTGGCAGGCCAGGCGCATCCCGTCGCGGGCCTGGACGCGGTCGATGTGCCCCGCTTCGGTGGCCAGGACGGGCCCGCCTCCCTCCACGACCACCACCCGGCAGGCTCCGCAGGTGCCCTTGCCGCCGCAGGCCGACGCCAGGAAGACCCGCTGGGCCGAGAGCGTATCGAGCAGGGTCCCGCCGAGCTCCGCCGTCAGGCTGCGGTCGGGCTCGTCGTTGACGGCGATGAGGGCCGTGCCGCTGGGCACCAGCCGACGGCGCGCCAGCAGCAACAGAACGACGAGGGCCAGGTCGAAGGCCACGAAGACGGCGATGCCCAGGGCGATGGTGACGAACACGGCGCTACAGCCGGATGCCGGGGAAGCTCATGAAGCCGATGGCCATGAGTCCCGCGATGAGGAAGGTGATGCCGAGCCCCCGGAGGCCCGCCGGCACGTCGCTGTAGCGCAGGCGCTCGCGGATGGCGGCCATGGCGACGATGGCCAGGGCCCAGCCGACCCCGGATCCCAGGGCGAAGGACATCGTCTCCGGCAGCGTGTAGCGACGCTCCGCCATGAACAGGGACGCGCCCAGGATCGCGCAGTTGACGGCGATCAAGGGGAGAAACACGCCCAAGGAGGCGTAGAGCCGGGGCGCGTAGCGATCGATGGCCATCTCCACGACCTGCACCGCCGCCGCGATGGAGCCGATGTAGACCAGGAAGGACAGGAAGCCCAGGTCGACGGTGGCCAGGCTGGGGTGCAGCGCGCCGAGGGCCCCGGCGTCGAGGACGTGGTGCAGGAGCAGGTAGTTGAGGGGGCAGGTGACGAGCAGGACGAAGGTCACGGCCACGCCGAGCCCGACCGCGGTGTCGACCTTCTTCGAGACGGCGAGGAAGGAGCACATGCCCAGGAAGTAGGCCAGGGCCATGTTCTCGACGAACGCCGCCTTCACGAACAGCCGCAGGAGGTGCTCCACCTCAGACCTCCGGGTCTTCGACGAGGTGGGGCTTCCAGGTGCGCAGCGCCCAGATCAGCAGCCCGATCAGGAAGAAGGCGGCGGGGGCCAGGACCATGAGGCCGTTCGGCTCGTACCAGCCGCCGTCGGCGACCAGGGGCAGCACCTGGAACCCGAGCAGCTGGCCGGCCCCGAGGAGCTCGCGGACCGACGCCACGGCGACCAGCACCAGCCCGAAGCCAGCGGCGTTGCCCAGCCCGTCCAGGAAGGCCAGCCGGGGCGGGTGCTGCATGGCGTAGGCCTCCGCCCGGCCCATGATGATGCAGTTCGTGATGATCAAGCCCACGAAGACCGACAGCTGGCGGGAGAGGCCCCACGCAAACGCCTTGAGCAGCTGGTCGATGACGATGACCAGCGACGCGATGACCGTGAGCTGCACGATGATCCGGATGGAGGGCGGCACGACGTCGCGCAGCAGGCTCATCGTCACGTTCGACAGGCAGAGGACGACCCCGACGGCCAGGCTCATCACCAGCGCGGTGTCCAGGCGCGTCGTCACCGCGAGGGCGCTGCAGATGCCCAGGACCTGCAGCGCGATCGGGTTCTTCTCGAACACCGGCTCCGTCAACGCGTCCCGGGCCGCCTTGCGGTGGGCGCCGAGGGTGGTCGGCTTCATCGTGCCTCCTGTCGGACCGTGGCCAGCCAGGGGCCGAAGCCCGCGTCTCCCAGCCAGAAGTCCATGGTGTGGGTCACGCCGCGCGCCGTGAGGGTCGCGCCCGACAGTCCGTCGATGCGGTGGGGATCGGTCTCCGGCGGGCCCGCGCGGCCCTTGATGACCTCCAGCCGGGGGCGCCCCTGCTCGTCGAAGGCGCGACGTCCCCGCCACAGGGCGCGCCAGCGGGGGTTGTCGATCTCTGCGCCCAGGCCGGGCGTCTCCCCGTGGCGGTAGAAGGACAGGCCGCGCACCGTCACGCCGTCGGGCTCCAGGGCCAGGTAGCCGTACATCGTGCTCCACAGGCCCAGGCCGTGCACCGGCAGGATGAGGGCGTCCAGGCGTTCGCCGTCGACCACGCGGTAGACCGTCGCCTGGGCCGGCACGGTCTGGACGCTGGCGGGGTGGCTGGGGTCGCCGGGGCCCATGTCCACGAGGACCGGCCGGATGTGCCGCGCGAAGCGTTCGGCGACCTCCTCCCTGCTCGCCCGCTCCCCCTCCGCCAGCAGGTCGACCACCGCCAGCAGCCGGGACTCCCGCTCCAGCCGCTCGTTGGCCTGCTGACGATCGCGCAGCAGCACCGCCGACGCGCTGACCAGGACGGAGCAGACCACGCACACGGCGGCGGCGAAGCCCAGGGTGTAGCGGGTGGTGAAGCGGGGATCGCTCATGCGGTCCGCCGCCGCCGCGCGCGCCGCTCGATCGACGCCCGCACGACGTAGTGGTCGATCAGGGGCGCGAAGATGTTCATGAAGAGGATGGCGAGCATCATCCCCTCGGGGTAGGCGGGGTTCACGCAGCGGATCAGGATGGCGAGCGCGCCGATGCCGAAGCCGTAGAACCACTGGCCCGTGGCCGTGAAGGCCGACGAGACGGGGTCGGTCGCCATGAAGACGGCGCCGAAGGCCCAGCCGCCCAGGACCACGTGCCAGGCGAAGGGCAGGGCGAACATGGGGTTGCTGTCCGACGGGGCCTGGTTGAGGAGCCAGACCAGGGTGAAGGTCCCGCCGACGACCCCGGCCATCGTCCGCCAGGAGCCGACGCGCGTGGCGATGAGGACGACCGCGCCGATCAAGCACAGAAGCGTCGACGTCTCCCCCATCGACCCCGTGGTGAGCCCCAGGAAGGCGTCCATCCAGCTCAGGGTGGAGAGGTCGCCGCCCTCGGCCAGGGTCGCCAGGGCCGTCGCCCCGCTGTACCCGTCGGGCAGCGAGGCCGGGACCCAGACCTCCCCCGAGATCCAGGCCGGGTAGGCGAAGAAGAGGAAGGCCCGCCCGGTGAGGGCCGGGTTCAGGAAGTTCATGCCCGTCCCGCCGAAGACCTCTTTGCCAATCAGCACACCAAAGCCGACCCCGAGTGCCATTTGCCACAGCGGAAGGGAGGCCGGGACGATGAGGGGGAAGAGGAAGCCGGTGACGAAGAAGCCCTCGCTGATGGCGTGCCCGCGCACGGTCGCGAACAGGAACTCGATGCCGATGCCGACCGCGAACGTGACCACCAGCAGCGGCAGGTAGTAGAGGGCGCCGTGCACGAAGCAGCTGAGCAGGTCGCCGCTGGACGCGCTGAAGCCCAGCGCCGCGAACAGGTCCGTGCGCCAGCCCGGCAGGGGGGAGGCGCCGCCCGCGATGGCCAGGTGGGCCTGCCAGCCGGTGTTCCACAGCGCGAAGAGCGTGCAGGGCAACAGCGCCAGGACGACGATCACCATCATCCGCTTGAGGTTCATGCCGTCGCGGACGTGGGTGGTGCCGCTGGTGACGTCCGACGGCGTGCGGAGCAGCGTGTCCACCGCCTCGATCATCGGCTCCAGGACGTGGCGGATGCGGCCCATCATCCCTCTGCGGCCAGGCGGTCGAGCATGCCGCGCAGCGCCGCCCCGTGGTCGATCTTGCTGGGGCACACGTACGTCGCCAGGGCCAGGTCCTCCTCGTCGAGCTCCAGGCAGCCCAGGGCCTCCGCCTGCTCGCTGTCGCCCGTCAGAAGCGCGCGGAGCAGGTAGGTGGCTTCGATGTCGAAGGGGAAGACGGCCTCGTACACGCCGACGGGGACCATGTGCCGACGCTGGCCGTGGGTGGTCGTGGAGAAGGCGAGGGGCCGGCGGGGCAGCCAGCCCGACAGGAAGGCCGGCAGCGCGGAGTGCACCGCGGCGCCGGGCATCAGCCACCCCAGGACCTTGCGAGCGCGCCCCTCCAGCAGGACGGACACCTGCTGGTGGTAGCGCCCCAGGTAGCCCTCCACCGGCCCCTCGACCTGCCGTCCGTGCAGCACCGAGCCGGAGAGGAGCCGGTTCTCGCCGTCGGCAAGCTCGCCCCGGCAGAGGTCGTCCAGCGACGCGCCGAGGACCGTGCGCAGGAGCCGCGGTCGGACCACTTGCGGGCCGCCCAGCGCGACGATCCGCTCTGCGTCCAGCTCCCCGCGCTCCATCAACCGACCGACCGCGAGGACGTCCTGCACGCCCATGTGCCAGACGATTCGGTCCCGTCCCACCGGATCGATGAGGTGGATGTGCAGCCCGACGGTGCCCGAGGGGTGTGGCCCCCTGAACTCGTGCACCTGCACCCCGGCGACGTGCTCCATCGGCAGGTGCAGGAGGTGGGGCTTGCAGAGGTGGACGGGCCCGTCGCACAGGGAGGCGAGGGCGCGCAGGCCCCGCTCCAGATCCTCCAGGCGACCGGCGATCAGCGCGTCGGTGGGCGGGGCCAGGGGCGCGCTGTCCATCGCCGTGACGAAGATCGCGGCCGGGGCAGGGCCCGCGGGATCGGGGATGCGGCCGAAGGGGCGCGTGCGAAGGGCAGTCCAGAGGCCCGACTCCAGCAACCGGCCGCGCACGTCGTTCGGGGGCGCCGCCACCGGGACCGCCACGTCCTCATCAGCGACCCGCAGGACCACGGAGACGAAGCGACGACGGGGCCCTCGATGGATGGCTTCGACCGTGCCCGCCACCGGCGCCGTGAACCGGACCTCCGGGGACTTTCGGTCGTGGAAGAGCGCCTGGCCCCGGCGCACGCCGTCGCCGGTGGCGACCTGCAGGTGGGGCGACGCGTGGGGGCAATCGGCCCCGAGGATGGCGACCCGGTCGATGCGCGGGCCCGCGTGCACCCCAGGTGCCGGGACGCCGGCGACGGGCAGATCGAGACCACGCTGGAGCCGGAACACCGTCATTCGAACGCACGACCCATCAAGATGAGGGAGCCACGGGGGCAGATCGCAGCTGGAGTCCAGTCACCGAGGGTCCGGCTGCGTGGTAGCGGAGCACGCACTGACCGTGCCAGCTACCGGCCGCAGGGATCCCTGGTGGGGTGTGGGAGGCACCGGTTCGGCAGCCGGGACGCCTGGATCGGGCAGGATGACCCGCCCGCAGGGGACCGGTTCAAGTCAGCGACGCGCTCGCCCACGCCCCGAAGCCGTCGAACTGGCTTCGGAGACGCTGCAGTTGGGGGATGCGCCCCAGGTCGACGTGCGCGTCACCCCCTGATCGAGCCGTCCGGCGCGGGGCTGGGGGCGGGCGCAGCGGGATCGCTCACCCCGGCCGTGGGGTCGATGTGCACGTCCACCTGGGGGAAGGGGATGGAGATGCCGGCGGCATCCAGCGCCTGCTTGACCCCGCGCCGCCCGGCCTGGAACACGTCCAGGAAGGTGTCCCGGGGGGCCCAGATGCGGACCTCCCAGTCGATGGACGAGGCCCCCATGCCCGCGAGGACCACCTGGGGCGGCTTCTCAGCGACCTGCCCCGGCACCGCCAGCGCGGCCGCCTCCAGCACCTCCCGCACCCGGTCCAGATCGGCCCCGTAGTCTGTCCCCACGAGGACGTCGGCCCGGCGGATGGGGTGGAACGTCACGTTCTCGATCGGCTGCCCGAAGACCTGCCCGTTGGGCAGGATGAAGCGCCGATTGTCCGGGGTGTCGAGGATCGTGAAGAAGATGTCGATCTCGTCGACCTTCCCCCGCCTCCCGCCGATCTCCACCGTGTCCCCCACCTTGAAGGGGCGGAAGATCAGCAGCATCACCCCCGCCGCCAGGTGCGACAGGGTGCCCTGCATGGCCAGACCGATGGCCAGACCCGCGGCGCCGACGATGGCCGCGAAGCTCGTCGTCTTGATTCCGAAGGTGCCCATCGCCATCACGATGGCGACGACCATGATCCCCCAGCGGATGATCTTCCCCGCGAACTTCGACAGCGTGGGATCCACGTTGGCGCGGGCGCAGGCTGCGTCGCTCAGGCGGGCCAGGCGCCGCGCCACGAACAGGGCGACGAGCACCAGGAACAGGGCGCCCAGGGTGCGTCCAGCGAAGCTGAGGACGAGCTGCGTGATGCCGGGAGGCAGCTGGACGCGATCGAAATCCATGGGGGGCTCCTTCGTTGTGGGGCGCGCACACTGCCTGTCCTGGGAGGGGAGCACCACCGCCTTGGAGGCGATCACCGCGGGCTTGCCATGCGCCTACCACCTGGACATCGCCTCCGCCGCCCGGTCGGCGACCCGGAGCAAGCGGGTGGAGAAGCACGCGCCGCGGATCCTGGACGGGAAGGGCCTGCGGGATCGGTGAGGGTGCCCGGTCGCTCCCCGGAGGCGGGTCACGGCGCGGGGATCGCGGGTCCCCCCTCCGTCCCCCGCTCCGCCCAGAACGTCCGCATCAACTCGTTGTCCCGCACCACCTGCGCGACCTGGGCCACCAGCGAGGCGACCTCCGCCCGGTCGATCTTGACCTCCGCCCCGGCGAGGAGGTCGGCCTCCCGACGTCCGACCTCCGCCAGGCTGGCCGCCGCCAGCGCCAGCGCGATCAGGCAGAAGCTGCGGATGCCGGCGTGGTCGTAGGGGATGGCCGCGGTGTACTCGATGCCCCGGTCGAGGCGGTGCATCGCCATCGCGACCAGCGGCTGCAGCGAGCCCGGCCGGTCGGTGCCGTCGAACCTCACGAAGCGCGTCGGCAGGTAGCGGCGGCCCTCCTGCGCGTCGCGCCAGGAGTCCTTCAGGACGTTGGTCAGCTGCAGGCCGATGCCGAAGTCCACGGCGTTGGCGTGCATCGCCAGCAGCCGCGAGCGGTCCAGGCTGGGGTCGTACTGTGAGATTAGATCGGTGATCATCTCGCCGACGATGCCCGCGACCCCGTAGCAGTACTCTTCCAGCTCCCGCACCCGCTGCAGCTCCAGGTGCCCGTAGGCGTCGTGCCGCCCGACCCAGAAGGCCATGTGGGCGCTGACGCGGTCGACGTGCTCCCGGATGATGCGCTGGGTGGCCCCGGGCATCGCCTCCAGCTGGTCGAGCAGGAAGGGCGTCTCCTGCAGGACGTCGAAGTGGTCCGGGTTCGC
>CALCXL010000761.1 GCA_937907595.1 uncultured Pseudomonadota bacterium | reverse complement strand
GCGTCGACTCGTCCTCACGTGTCCCGACACGCTTCGTCCTCGCTCCTGGACCTCGCCCGTATGGCCCTCACGGGCCTCGGTCGCAAATGCGCCGCACGCTGCTAGCAGGCCGCCACGCCCGGCTTTCGGGCCGAGCGCACGGGGCGGCGCTGGGGCCCCTCCAGCGCGCCGGCCCCTCTTTCTTGGCGGCGTACCCGGATTCGGGTATACCGGTTGTGGCCCGGACGAAAGCGTCCCAATCTGGACGCAGGGTGGAGACAGCCCATGATCGCAGCCAACCTGGATCCCGGCTTTCGGGACCACCTCCTGCGCATCGTCGACGTCTCCGAGCGGCAGCTGGACAAGCTCCTCATCGAGCTGATGGATCAGTGGTCGGAGACGCAGGAGGAGCACGTGCTGCGCAGGCACCGTGAGCTCCAACGCGAGGGCGTCCCCAACCGGCTGGTCTACGGCTTGATCCTTCGGGAGTTGCCCGGCCGTCGCTTCGCCCCCGAGCCCACGACCGAACGTCGAATCCGGCGGTTGATCTACGGCTGAGTGCCCCCGGGACCAGGTCGGTCCCGGCGCCCCACGAGGAGCTGCGACCATGTGCGGAATCGTTGGCTACGTCGGCCCCCGGGAGCCCACTCCCATCCTGCTCGAGGGCCTCAAGCGCCTGGAATACCGCGGCTACGACAGCGCGGGCATCGCCACCATGAACGCCGACGGGCAGCTGTTCGTGCACAAGAAGGCGGGGCGCATCCGCAACCTGGAGCGCAGCCTGCCCACGCCGTTCCCCCACGCCACCAGCGGCATCGCCCACACGCGCTGGGCCACTCACGGCGCGCCGAACGACGTCAACTCCCACCCGCACCTGTCCCACGACGGCCGCATCGCCGTGGTGCACAACGGCATCGTCGAGAACCACAGCGCCCTCAAGAAGATGCTGACGGCCGAGGGCGTGGTGCTGCGCTCGGAGACGGACACCGAGGTCATCCCCAACCTGGTGGCGCGCTTCTACGACGGCGACCTGGAGGTGGCGGTCAAGAGCGCGCTCCGGCTGATCAAGGGCACCTACGGCCTGGTCGTGATGGCGGTGGGCGAGCCCAACCGGCTGGTGGTGGCGCGGAACGGCTCCCCCATCGTGCTGGGCGTCGGCGAGAACGAGATGTTCGTGGCCAGCGATGCGCCCGCGCTCATCGCCCACACCAAGCAGGTGGTGTTCCTGGACGACGGCGAAGTCGCCGTGCTCGAGCCCGGCGGCTTCCGCACCACGGACCTGGCCGACAACGCCATCGAGAAGGGCATCGACGAGATCGAGTGGGACCTGGAGGAGATCGAAAAGGGCGACTTCGAGCACTTCATGCTCAAGGAGATCCACGAGCAGCCGCGCTCCATGCGCCGCGGCATCCGCGGGCGGGCGGAGAAGGAGTACGGCGACGCCCACCTGGGCGGGCTCAACCTGGACCGGCGCTCCTTCTTCGACATCCGGCGCGTCTGCCTGATCGCCTGCGGCACCTCCCTGCACGCCGCCCTGGCCGCCTCCTACCTGCTCGAGGAGCTGGCGCGGGTGCCCACCAAGGTGGAGATCGCCTCGGAGCTCCGGTACCGCAACCCGATCGTGGACGCCAAGACGCTGTACTTCGCCGTGAGCCAGTCCGGGGAGACGGCGGACACGCTGGCCGCGATGCGGGAGATCCAGCGCAAGGGCGGACGGGTCCTGGGCATCGTGAACCAGGTCGGCTCGACCATCGCGCGGGAGAGCGACGGGGGCATCTACATCCGGTCGGGGCCGGAGATCGCGGTGGCCTCGACCAAGGCCTTCACCTCGCAGCTGCTGGCGCTGACGCTCTTCGCCCTGAAGATCGGCCGCATGCGGGACCTCTCTGCGGGGGCCGGGCGCAAGCTGCTGGAGGCGCTGGACCGGATCCCCAATCAGATCACCGAGTACCTGGCGCGCGGGGACGAGGACGTGCAGGCCGTGGCCCGGATC
>CALCXL010000760.1 GCA_937907595.1 uncultured Pseudomonadota bacterium | reverse complement strand
CCGCTTCTTCGCGGTCGATGTTCCAGCGCCCCAGGATCAGGTCCAGGGTCTCCCCCGCCTTGCCGGACTCTACGCGCTCCCGCCAGTCGGTGGTGCGCAGCGGGCGCACGCGCACGTTGAAGCCGGCCTCTTCCCAGGCGTCGTTGAGGCCGTAGACCACGTCGTTGTAGTCCTCCATCAGGTCGCTCTGCACGCCCCAGCGCAGGCTCACGGCCTCCCCGTTCTTGGTCCAGACGCCGCCCTGCTTGCTGTAGCCCGCCTCCTCCATGAGCTTGGTGGCCCGCGCCCGGTCCTCCGGCGTCGGCAGCGCGTCGGCGGGCTGCCAGGCCGAGGTCGGCAGGAAGGGGCCCGAGGTCAGGCGGGCCGAATCGCCGCCGAACTTCTCCACCAGCTGCTTGCGCGGCACCGCCAGGTCCAGGGCCTCGCGCACCCGGGGGTCCGACAGGTGGCCGTTGACGTGGTTCATGGCCACGAACCACCACTGGTTGAGCTGGTAGCTCT
The DNA here is from genome assembly GCA_937907595.1 of uncultured Pseudomonadota bacterium. Classification (GTDB taxonomy): domain Bacteria; phylum Myxococcota_A; class UBA796; order UBA9615; family UBA9615; genus CALCXL01. Next base: position 2,751 of record CALCXL010000760.1, on the reverse strand, counting down.
TCACGCCGTAGCGCTCGGTCTGGTTCTTGAACGGCGGCAGGACCGCGGGCGGCGGCGAGACCCAGATGTCCGCGCGGCCGCCTTCCATCAGCTCCCGCTGGCGGGCCGCGTCCTGGTCGTACTGCAGGCGCAGTTGGTTGACGGGCTTGCGACTGTCGTCCGCCTTGCCCGGCCGGTGCGGGTTGCGCGTGAGGTGGACGTCGTCGAAGGACTCGATCGTCTCCGCGGCGAAGTAGGGGCCGGTGCCCACGGGCTTGCGCTTGGTCGCCTCCAGGTCCGGCTTGCCGCCGCCCGCCGACAGGGTCTCCCGCGAGAGCATCACGGTGGTCAGCAGGTACTTCTCCGCGCCCTCGTCGGGCACCGCGATGCCGAACTTGACCTTGCCCACCATCGGCGTGATCTGCTGCGCGTCGCCGAACACGCGGCCGTACCAGTCCCCCTGGTCGTGGCCCACGTCGCGGCGGCGGTAGACGTCGTTGATGGTGAAGGTGACGTCGCTGAAGGTGGCCTGCTTGCCGTTGGCGAACTTGAGCCCGTCCTGCACCGTCACGCTGAGGTTGGCGTCCCCGGACCCGGAGCTGTTGACCTTCCACTCGGGCGCGAAGACCCGCGACTTCACGGAGCCGCCGGAGCTCTCGGTGAACAGCCGGTCGAAGAGCAGCTCCGCCAACCGCGACTCGCTCATGGTGCGGGCCAGGAAGGGGTAGGTGGTCTGGGGCTCGTCTTCCTCGAGGATCACCAGGGTCCGCTCGCCGTCGGCGGCGGCGTCACCCCGGGGAACGAAGGCGGCCACGACAGCGCCCGCGGCGAGCGCGAGCGGGAGCAGGAGGGGGCGTCGGATCATCGTTTCACCTGCGCTTCAGCGGCGGTGGGGAGGACGGCCACGCGGGCGACCGTTCGGGCAGCAGTCCGGGCCGATTCCCAGCCGGGCATGGCGCCGATGTCTTCGAGCAGCGCGACGGCGCGCTGCAGCTCGTTGGATTCGTAGCGCGCTCGGGCCAGCGCGATCAGCAGCAGCGGGTCCATGCCCGCGCCGGGCTTCACGCGCGTCTGGTTGTCCGTGGCGTTCTCCAGCAGCACGAGGGCCAGGTCGGGCTCGCCCTCGTCCAGGGCCTGAAGGCCCAACTCCCGGTGCCAGGCCTTGCGCACCCAGCCGTCCAGCAGCCCGCGGCCCGATGCGTCCAGCCCCCCGTCGGTCTCCGGCGGGAGCTGCGACAGGCTCACGTTCCACCGCCCCAGGGCCTTGTCCAGGGCCACCTCCGCGCCCGCCTGACGCCCCGACCCGGGGGCGAGCCCCTCGAAGAGCGTGGTGGCCGACGGCAGGACCGGCGTCTGGCCGGCAGGGAGGAGCTCGCTGGTGCCAGCCCGGGTTGCGAAGAAGTTGCCCACATCCTGGTCCGGACCGGATGGAGGGGCCGGAAGGGCCGCGGCCGCCTCATGAAGTCTGCCGATCACCGCGTCGAACTCGCCGGGCTCGATGAACTCGTAGACCAGGCTCTGCGACGCCAGCTCCAGCTCAAAACGCTGGATGGCGGGCTGATAACCCGACGCAGAGGGGGACGGGGCGGCCGGCGGCTCCGCTCCCGCGGCCTGGGCATGGCGGGTGGCGAGGGCAGCGCCGTCAGCGTCCGAGAGGGCTTCGCACGAGCGCGCGCCGACGGAGTAGCCCGCCTGCACGCTGCCGTCGAAGGCTCCGGGCGCCTGGGCCAGACGGCAGGCGGCGTGGGCCGTCAGGATGCGCAGGTGGCGCAAGGCGGCGCCGTCTTCACGCAGCCAGCGGGCCGTGAGCGCGGGCGGCGCACCGCCGGGGGGAGCCCCAGGGGCCGACCACTCGCCGGACCCGCCGAGCCAACGCCGGGCCACCGCGGAGAGCAGAGAGGGGTCGATCCGCTCGTCCAGGGCCGCCCGGACGGGCCAGCTGGCCCGGATCTGGTCCACCGGGAGGGGCACGGCGGCGGGCACCACGGGAGCGTCGTCGCCCGTGCAGGACACGAGGAGGAGGACGAAAGCGAGAAGCAGGTTTCGACGCAGTGCTCACTCCACCTGACGGATGAGGTCCTCGATCTCCTGCGTGGGCTTGCCGGCGCCCTCCGCACGATCGAGCCAACGCTCGCACCAGTCCAGCCCGTCGCCCGCGGGCTTGCCCGCGAGGGCCAACTGGCCGGCCGAGCGGCAGGAGAACTCCACGATGAAGTCCAGATCCTTGCCGCCAAACTGGTAGCCCTTGCCCCGGTTCTGCCAGACGATCCGGGCGCGCTTGAGCACCGTGGTGTACCGCTTGCCGTTGTACGCGGGCTCGATCCCGGCGAAGTTGAGCAGCGGAGCGTTGCCGTTGGATCCCTGCTTCAGGGCGGCTTCGACCGCGTTCTCCCAGCCCTTGGCGCGGCTGTTGCGCAGGGCGATGGCGGCGCTCTGCACGTCCGAGCTGGGCACCCCCGCCCGGCCGGTGGCCGCGTCCATGGCGCAGGTGGCCTCGGCCGGGGTCAGCTTGGCCTTGCTCTCCAGGGCGGAGATGGTGATCCCCGAGCAGGCCGACGAGCTGGCGGTGGCGACGGCCTCGTCCTGGGCCGAGAGGGGGGTGGGCGTAGGGGCCGAAGGGGTGTCTGCGGCAGCCGAAGGGGTGTCTGCAGCAGCCGGCGTGCTCGAGGCGACCGGGGTGGCCGCAGGCTGGGGGGTCGGCGTGCCGGCGGTGGCGACGGCCAGGGGGGTCGTGGCCGGGCGGGCGCCGCGATCCGGGGTCGGCGTCGCCCG
>CALCXL010000759.1 GCA_937907595.1 uncultured Pseudomonadota bacterium | reverse complement strand
CGGTCGCCCCGCTCCCGCCGGCGCTCCTCGCGGATCATCTCCCGCACCTCGCCCTCGAAGCGGGCCCGCACCAGCAGGAACTTCACCTGCTGCTCGGCGCTCAGCACCGCGTCCAGGCCCTGCAGTTGCTGGCTGCGGGCCCGGGCGATGGCGACGTCGGCGTCGCTGACCTCCCGGATGAGGGCCTTGACCGCCGCCTTGTCGTAGCTCTCCGACTTCGCCATCTGCCGGAGCTGGCGGCTGGCGGCGCGCTTCTGCTCGTGCAGGGCCTCGATGGCCTGGTCGCCCTCGCGCAGGTAGGGGAAGAGCTTGGCCGCTGTGGCCTCGTCCAGCTCCAGGGCCTCGGTCAGCGCGTACATCCGCATCATGCGCACGCGCTCGAGCATGCGGGTGCGGTCTTCGTCCGAGGGCTCCTCCTCGCCGGGTGGGGGCCCGCCGTCGGGCGGGGGCCCGTCGTGGGGCTGGGCGGCGGCCGGCAGGGCGAGAAGGAGGGTGGCGAGCAACAGGAGAGAGCGCATGGGGACTCCTAAAGCTGGGTGAAGAGCGAAGCGAGCTCGTCGCGGCTGAGCTCGTCGAGTTCGTCGTAGAGGGAGGTGGCGAAGGGGTAGACGTCGGCAGCGGAGGCGGCCATCGCCTGGGCCTCGTCGGCGACAGGCAGCTCCTCCTCCAGGGCGTCGTCCAGCCAGGACCGGCCCAGGGCCTGGGCCTCGATGCGCAGGGCCTCCTCCGCGCTGGCCGGCGGGGCTTCGACGGCCGCGACCGGCTCGACCGCGAGGTCCGGGGACTCGCCGACGTCGGCCACGGGCACGCCCTCCGAGGGCAGCAACCGGCCCAGGGCCAGGGCGAGCACCAGGACCGCGGCGGCGGCCCAGGCCATCGGGGGGATCGCGGGTCGTCGGCGCAGGGGCACGACGGGGGCGGGGCTGCGGCCAAGGGCCTCGTCGACCTCCCGCGCCAGGTCCTCGAAGAAGGCGTCGTCGAAGGAGCCGGGGTCGATGGGATCCAGGGCCCGGTAGGAGTCGATGGAGCGCTGCCAGCCCGCCAGCACGCGTCGGCACCGGCGGCAGGCGCCGACGTGGTCACGCAGGGAGGCTTCGGTCCAGCCCTCGGCGATGTCGGCGGGCAGCTCCCCCGCGTCGTGCAGCAGCAGCAGGGGGTCGGGCGGGCAGCTCATGGGCGGACCTCCGGGGCGGAAGAGGGAGACGACGCGGCTCACGGCGCCTCCACGGTGGGTTCGAGGGCGGCGCGGAGCTTCTTGACGGCGTGGTGGAAGCTCACCTTGGCGTTGTTGGCGGTGATGCCGAGGACGTCGGCGATCTCACCGAAGGCCAGATCCTCATAGAGGCGCAGGATCGCGACCCGCCGCTGGCGATCGGGCAGGGCGTGCACGGCGTCGCGCAAGGCCTGCCGCCGTGCCTGCTCGTCCAGGTCCGCGTCGGAGGTGGGGTCGGTGCGGCCCAGCTCGGCCGGGGCGCCGTCGGGGGCCTGGGGCACGAGCTCCCGCTGGCGCCAGGCGCGGCGCAGCTCGTTGGAGCAGAGGTTGCTGGTGATGCGCAGCAGCCAGGTCTTGTACGACGACTCGCCGCGGAAGGAGGCGCGTCGGGCCCAGGCCTGCAGGAAGGTCTTCTGCGCCACGTCCCGGGCCAGCTGCTCGTCGCCCCGGCTCAACCGCAGGGCCAGGAAGAAGACGGAGCGCTGGTGCTCGCGGACCAGGGCCGAGAACGCGGCCCGGTCGCCCATTTGGGCGGCGGCGACCAGATCCTGGGGCTGCGGTGAGGGCTGCACGATCGAATGGACAGGGTAGCCCGCGCGGCGGTTAAGCCGGGCGGTGGATCGCCGGGATCAGGTGGCCATCCAGTCGCGGGGCAGCAGGTCCGCAGGGCCGCGCAGGCCGAAGCGGGCGATGGTCTTCAGCAGCGTCGCCCGGTTGATGCCCAGGTCGTCGGCCGATTGCTGCAGCCGCCAACGACGATCGTGCAGGTGGGTGCGCAGGCTCCGGCCGTCCAGCCCCGGGGGCAGCGGCTGGTTGGATGGCTCCACCGGGGGCAGGTCCGGCGCGGCGCCGGGGCGCTCGGGCCGGACGCGCTGGGCCACGAACTCGGCCACGTCGGGGAAGTCGGCCAGGGTCCAGGGGGCGCCGGGCATGGCGCCGTAGCGGGGGTGTTGGGCGCGCTCGAGTTGCACGCGGAGCTCGCGCACGTTGCCCGGCCAGTCGTAGAGCAGCACCGCGGCGTAGAGGTCGGGCATGAGCCTGGGCGGCCGCTCCTTGCACATCGACTTGATCAGGACGGGCAGATCCTCCAGGCGGTCCACCAGGCGCGGGATGGCCACCGTGCGGCGGGGATCGGCGTCGGCGGGCACGTCGCCGCTGACCCGGAAGTCCAGGCTGATCGGCACGATCCAGCTGCCGGTGCTCGACTCCCCGGCCAGGGCGCGCATGTGCTCCACCACCACCGATCGACCGCAGCCGGCGGGGCCGCAGAGCCAGATGGGACCGCCGTCGCCGGCCAGGGCCTGCACGCGGGTCAGGGCCGCCACCAGGGGCCCGTGGCGGGTGGTCAGGGGGCCGGGCAGGGGGGGCAGGGCGGCGTGCCGGGCCTCGTCGTCGTCCAGCATGCGGTGGACGTAGATCGCCTCGCCCACCTGCAACAGCGCGTGCGGCGGCAGGTCCGCGCCCGACGGGGGCACGTCGAACCCGTGCACGCGGGTCACAACGCCCTCGGCCAGGGGCTTGACCACCAGGGTGTCGCTGCTGCGCAGGCGCTCGATGCGCACGTGCTCCGCGGCCACGCCGGGCAGCTCCGCCACCACCACGCAGGAGGCCGACGACCCCAGGGTCAGCAGGGCGCCCTCCACGGGGTGGACCACGGCGCGCCCCGACGGGAGGCTGGGGTGGATGCGGACCAGGTGGCTGTAGCGTTCGTTCACGGGATCAGGGGCCTGCGGTGCGGGGCGTTGACGGGTTCAGCTGCAGTTGGCGGTCAGGGTGTAGTCGCCTTCGTCGCCCTGCCAGCCGTCGACGACGATGTAGTACACCTCGCCGGCCAGGACCGGGAAGGTCACGGTCTCGTCGGCGCCCGTGAGGTAGCTGAACTCCACGATCGTGCCCGAGCCGCAGGTGCCGTCGGCGTCGACGCCCAGGACGAACAGGTCCAGGTCCACGTTGGCCTCGTCGTCGATGTCCAGGTCCAGGGTCAGGTCGCCGTCGGCGTCGGCCACGAAGCGGTAGACGTACTCGCCCGCGGTCCACTCGCCCTCGGGCCCCGAGCCGAAGTCGTACTCGTCGTAGAGGTTGGCGGCGCCGACGGTGCTGAAGTCGTCCGAGGCGTTGAGCGCGCAGTCCAGGGGGAAGTCCTGGCTGCAGGAGGGGCAGTCCACGCTGATGGTGTAGTCGCTGACGGCCAGGTCCCAGCCGTCCACCGCCAGGTAGATGGGGGCGCCGGCGGTCAAGGACACGGTCACGCTCTCGTCGTCGGTGTTCAACTCCAGGGACGAGCCCATGCACGCGCCGGGGTCGCAGCCGGCCGCGCCGTCCAGCACCAGCAGGTCCAGGTCCTCGCTCAGGCCCGTGAGCTGGAAGGTGTAGTCGCCGTCGACGGGCGGGGTGAAGGAGTAGATGTACTCGGGCCCCGTGTGGCCCACGTTTGTGCAGCCGTAGTCGTCGATGACGTTGGTGCTGCCGGCGCCGCCGTTGTTCCAGGAGTCGCCCGACGCGCCGTCGCAGGACAGGGTGAAGTCGTCCTGGCAGTCCGGGCAGTCCACCGACAGGTCGAAGTCGCTGAGCGCGCCCTGGTAGCCGTCCACCACGAAGAAGTAGGTCGCGCCGTCCTGGGCGCTGAAGGTGACGGACTCGTCGTCGGTGTTGGGCTCGAAGCTGGCCTGCAGG
>CALCXL010000758.1 GCA_937907595.1 uncultured Pseudomonadota bacterium | reverse complement strand
AGGCCGAGGCCCTGTGCCACCAGCTCGCCGGCCGGGAGTTCAACACCGCCTCGCCGGTGCAGCTGCGCACCATCCTCTTCGAGGAGCTGGGCCTGCCAGTGGTCAAGAAGACCAAGACCGGCGCGTCCACCGACGCCTCGGTGCTGGAGGAGCTGGCGACCATGCACGAGCTGCCGGCCGCGATCCTGCGCTACCGGACGCTGGCGAAGCTCAAGTCCACCTACGTCGACGCCCTGCCGCCCCTCATCCACCCCGAGACGGGGCGCGTGCACACCTCCTACGGCCAGACAGTGGCCGCGACGGGCCGCCTCAGCTCGCAGGATCCGAACCTGCAGAACATCCCGATCCGCACCGCCGAGGGCCGCCGCATCCGCGCCGCCTTCGTGCCGGACCCCGGGCATGTGTTCCTGTCGTGCGATTACAGCCAGGTGGAGCTGCGCGTGCTCGCCCACCTCTGCGGGGGGCAGGGAGGCTTCGCGCGGGCCTTCGCCGCCGGCCAGGACGTGCACCGCGCCACCGCCGCGGACGTCTTCGACGTGGCCCCCGACGACGTCACATCGGACATGCGCCGCACCGCCAAGGCCATCAACTTCGGCCTGGTCTACGGGCAGAGTGACTTCGGCCTTGCCCGCGCGCTGCACATCTCCCGCAAGGAGGCCGGCGCGTACATCGAGACCTACTGGAAGAAGTACCCGGAGGTGGAGGCCTACGTCGAGGAGACGGTCGCCTTCGCCCGCGAGCACGGCTACGTGCAGACGATCCTGGGGCGACGTCGGCCGGTCACGGACCTCACGTCGAACAACTTCAACCAGCGGCAAGCGGCCCGGCGCGTGGCGATCAACACGCCGGTGCAGGGCTCCGCCGCGGACATCATCAAGCTGGCGATGCTGCGCGTGGACGCGATGCTCACGGCCGAGTTCCCCACGGTGCGCATGTTGCTGCAGGTACACGACGAGCTGGTGTTCGAAGTCCCCGAAGCCCTGGTGGATTCGGTCCGTGAGCGGGTGGTAAGAGAGATGGAGTCGGCGACGACGCTCAGCGTTCCCCTGAAGGTGGACTCGGGCGTCGGCCACAACTGGGATGAGGCGCACTGATGAGTGACCTGGGGATGGGGACGACTCCGACCGTGGACAACGACGCGATGCAGCACCTGCACGACGTCGCGGCGCTGGGCTGCTTGCTCAACGCCATCGCCCACGACCTGAACAACCAGCTGACGAACCTGCTGCTCGGCGCCGATCAAGCGCAGTACGGCGGGGGCAAGGCGGCGATCGACCTGATGGTCAACCAGGCGGAGCGCATCACCGAGATCACGCGGTCGGTGCAGGCGCTGGGTCAGGCGAACATGGATCGCGGGCGGGAGACCACGCGCCTGGCCGACGTCTGCCGGCGCTGGGCTGCGTGGATGCAGCTGGGCACCGACGCCGAGCCGGAGATCATGCTGCATGTTGAGGATCTGCTGTCGGACATCTCGGCGGACAACCTGCTGCTGGCGCTCACCCTGATCACGCGCTCGGGCGGGCTGGCCACGCGGGGGCGGGTCCGGCTGGAGCTCACGCAGCAGGAGGTCCCGCGATCGTCCTGGAGCGGCAGCACGGAGACGCTGCCCATGGGCGTGCTGCGGCTGACGTCGGGCGATCAGGAGAATCTGCCGGAGAATCGGCTCAAGGGCGTGGTCGAGGAGTTCTTCTTCCGGGAGCACCCCTCCGAGGACGTGGGCGTCATGGCCGCGTGGGAGATCGTGCGCAAGGTGCGTGGTCGCCTGACCGTGCAGGGCGACACGGCCTCCCGCGGGCAGGCGGTGGTCCTGATGCTGCCGCTGGTGGACGGCGGGCGGTGAGGCCTCGCTCTCCCGGCACCGTGGCTGACCGCATCCGGGCAGCGATCGACACGATCGATCACTTTCTTTCGAATGCCTTGGGTCCCCACCTCGTCCCTGTGGTTGAGCCGGTGATGCTGGGGCCTGGCCCCTCCGGTTCGCAGCGGGCTCCGACCATCTTGAGGATGGACTCGGACCCGGACGACACGGGAGACGTGCCCATGGGCAGTGCCGCCGAAAAATTGAACCACGCGTCCCACGGGGAGCTGGAGGACCGCGTCCTGGTCGACCTGGTGCTCGACGGGGACCAGGACGCCTACAAGGTGCTGGTGCAGCGCTACCAGGCGAAGGTCTTCGCCATCGCCTACGGCGTGCTGCACAACCGGGAGGACGCCCGGGAGGTCTCGCAGGAGGCCTTCATCAAGGCCTACCGCAACCTGCCCGGCTTCCGTCGGGACTCCAGCTTCTACACCTGGATCTACCGGATCACGGTGAACCTGGGCATCGACTTCCAGCGCCGCGCCTACCGCAAGCGGGAGACGGAGCTGGACGAGGCCCGCATCACGCCGGACGCCGCGCACCACACCGGCCCGCGGCCCATGGCCACGCCCACGCAGAACCTGGAGCGCAAGCAGCTGGCGGAGCGCATCCACAGCGCGATCGAGATGCTCCCCACGGACCAGCGCACGGCCATCATCCTCCGGGAGATCGAGGGCCTCTCCTACAAGGAGATCGCCGAGGCCACAGGCTGCGCCGAGGGCACGGTCATGTCGCGGCTCTTCTACGGCCGAAAGAAGCTTCAGCAGATCCTCCAGGACCTCCGATGAGGAATACGACCATGAACACTGAAGAACGCGACCAGCTGATCCAGCGGTACTACGACGGCGAGACCATCGGCAGCGAAGCGGCCCTGGCCCAGCGCCTGCTGGAGGAGGACCCCGAGGCCCGCATGCTCCTGGAGGGGCTGCGCAGCCTGAGCGACTCGATCCGCATCGACATCGCCGAGGCCGTGGCGGGCGAGGACGTCAGCGAGTACTGGACGGACATCCGCGGCAAGCTGCCCAAGGGGCCGCTGACCCTGGAGACGGGGGAGGACGCGCGCAGCCAGGCGAAGGAGATGGTGGCGCAGGCGGCCCGGCCCCTGGAGGCCAAGACCCGCTTCTCGTGGCGTTGGTTGATGGCGCCCCTGGTGGCCGGCGCGGCTCTGGCGCTGGTCTTCATGGTCCAGACGCCGGCGACGTCGGTGCCGTCGCAGGTGGCGGACAACCACATCGACATCGAAGAGTTGGACAGCGCCGGACCGATGGTCATGGTGCAGCAGGAGTCGGACTCGGTGCCCGCCATCGTGTGGTTCACCGAGACGGACGCCACCGAAGAAGGCTGAGAGGGAGCGGAATCATGCAGAAGTTGAAGACCCGTTGGCTTGCGCTGTTGTGCATCGCCGCCGCGCTCGCCCTGGGCAGCGTGAGCACCGTGAGCGTCGAGGGGCTCACGTTCCTGTCGTCGGCTCACGCGGCGGACAACGTCAAGGTGAGCGTCACCGTCGCGAAGGGCAGCAAGGGCGCCAGCGGCGTGGACAAGGGGCTGAGTCGGCACAAGGGCACCCTGGAGCTGATCGCCGGCTACGGGGGCTGGGCGTCGGCCGGGAGCGCGGCGCTGTCCGTCGGCGTGGGCGGCAAGCAGAGCAAGACCTTCGGGGATCACACCTTCGAGATCACGGCCGAGTCCGTCTCCGGCGGCAAGGCCAAGACCGCGATCAAGGTCACCGACCGCAACGGCTCACCGAACACCATGCGCAGCTCGCTGGGCAACGGGGGCAGCACCGTGGTCATGATGCGCAGCGCGGACGGCAAGATCGCCCACGCGTACATCGTCACCGTCAGCTTCTGAGCTCAGCTCGGGGGCGCGCGAGGGGTCGGCCTGCGGGTCGGCCCTTCGTCTTTCTGGGGTGCCTCGTCGCGGGTCGGCCGGTCGTCACGCTCAGTCGTCGAAGGCGCCCACCGAGCCGTCGGCGTCGGTCGCCATGAGGCCGAAGTCGGCGGGCAGGGGCTCGCCCACCAGGATCTCG
>CALCXL010000757.1 GCA_937907595.1 uncultured Pseudomonadota bacterium | reverse complement strand
CCGGGGGGCAGCGGCGCGGGGAGCGGGTAGCCCTCCAGCCGGTTGGCGTAGTAGAGCGCCAGCCGCGCGTCGTCGATGGACACCACCCCGTCCTTGAGGCTGACCGCGTGCTCGCTGTGGTAGCGGCCCAGGTGCTGCAGGGCGGAGTCGCGCAGGTCCTGGGCCGTGGCGTCGCGCACCGTCTCCCCCAGCCGCACCCGCCCCTGGGCCTCCAGCCCGCGCAGCGCCTCCTGCAGCAGCCGCACCTCCGCGTCCACCTCCTGCAGGGGGAAGCGCCGGGCGTCCGGGCCCAGCAGCAGGCGGCGGTAGAGATCCAGCCGGGGGTGGTGCGCGCGCAGCCGCCGGTGCACCGCGGCGGCGAAGACGTGGGTGTCGAAGAGCACCGTGTTCTTGAGGAAGGACCGGCCGATCTCCTCGGCCACCCGCCCCGTGTACTCCCGGTCGCGCTGGGCGTCGGCCACCACCTCCCCGCCCTCGCAGACGTAGCCCGCGGGGTCGAAGGGCCGCCCCTGGGGATCCAGGGAGTCGCCGTCGGTGTTGACCGGGTTGCCGAAGGGGTCGATGGGGTCGCCGAACACGACCTCCACCGGGTTGGACAGGTTCATCATGTTGCGGACGAAGTGGATGACCTTGTCCGGCCGGCTGAACTCGTCGTCGGTGATGATGTAGCGCGACTTGCCCGCCTCCTGGAGGTGGTCGTCGATGAGCGTCTCCGCCTCCAGCACCAGGTGGTAGTTGATGGTGGCGGGGATGAAGAAGACGCGCGGGCGCTCCTTCCCCGCGGCCAGGTTGCGCTGGTAGGCGTCCAGGGCCGTCCCCATCAGCCCCTTCTTCAGCTTCGTCTCCACCATGCCGCTGCGCGAGCGGGTGCCGCCGGGGAAGAAGAGCGAGTGCCAGCGCTGCTCCAGGGCCAGGGCCGAGTACTGCTTGAGGCAGAGCTTGTAGAGGTCGTGCTGCTTCTCCCGGTCGACCTTGTACGCGCCCAGGTGGTCCATGAAGTAGGACAGCAGCCAGTTGTTGAACAGGTTCTTGCCCGCGCCGTAGATCATCGGCGGCAGGCCCGCCTGGTGCAGGGCGAAGCCGATGGCCGGCGAGTCCAGGTTGCTCAGGTGGGTGGGTACCAGCACGCAGGTGCCGACCTCCACCAGCCGGTCGAAGGCCTGCAGGTTGCCGCTGATGCGGATGCGGTCCGACAGCGTCAGCTGCTCGCCGCGAAAGCTCCGGGTCAGCAGCTGCCAGGGCTTCTGGTTGCGCAGCAGGAGCGCCAGACCCTTGGGCAGGATCCGCGTGGCGTTGGCGTAGATCTTCGCGTCGAAGTGCCCGTGGATCTCCGCCGCGTAGCCCTGCACGATGTCCCGGAGGATGGCCTCCAGCTCGCTCCGGCTGGCCCAGGCGAGGCGGCGTCGGGCCTCCCGCAACGAGGCGAGGTACTCTTGCTCCGCGGGATCGCGGCTCGACCGGAGCCGCTTCTCCTCTCGGAAACAGCAGTCGTTGATGAGGATGTCGAGCTCGGCGTCGCCCAGGCCCTCCACCACCCTGTCGACCAGGGAGGCGATGACCGCGGCGTCGTCGATGGGCTCGCGGGCGATTCCCTCGCGACGAAGCATGGGCGCGACATTCCCAGGCGGCGGCGCCTGTGTCAAACGGGGAGGGCGACGATGATCACAACGGACGACCCCCGCCTGACCGGCCGCTTCTACACGCCCCCCGGCGTGGCCGACCTCGTCCTGGAGCTCGCCCGCCACGGCGGCTCGGACACCGTCTGGGACCCCACCTGCGGCGACGGCGTCTTCCTGCAGGTGGCCCGCCGCCGCGGCCACGCCCCCCAGCGGCTCTTCGGCAGCGACGTGGACGGGGCCGCCCTGGGCCGCGTGGGCGTCGAGGGCGCCACGCTCAAGGAGGTCGACGTCTTCTCCCTGGCCCCCGGCGACCTGCAGCCCATGGACGCGATCGTCGGCAACCCACCCTTCGTCCGCATCGAACGCCTGGACCCCGCCTACCGGGCCTGGGTCCAGGGCGTCGTGGCCGAGGGACTGGGCTTCTCCCCGCCGGCGCAGGCCGACCTCAGCCTGTTGGTCCTGCTGCACTGCACCCGCTTCCTGGCCCCCGGCGGCCGCCTGGCCTTCGTGATGCCCGCCACCTTCCTGGAGGCCGCCTCCGCCCAGCCCGTGCGCCGCTGGCTGCTGGAGGAGTTCGGGCTGCGGGCCGTGGTCGAGTCGCGGCAGGAGCCCTGGTTCCCCGCCGTCAGCGTCAACACCGTCGTCGTGGCCCTAGAGCGGGACAGCGAGCAGACCACCTTCGCCCAGCTCCGCGGCCCCGCCTCCGCCGAGCAGGCCTGGGCCATCCGGGGGCTGTCCGAGGCCGACGTCGACGTGCGCACCTTGCCCCGGGACGACGTCGCCGCCTTCCCCCGCTGGTCCGAGCCCCTGCGCGCGCCCCAGGTCTGGTTCGACGTGCTGCGCGACGGCCGCGGGCTGCGCCCCCTCGCCGCCTGGAAGCCGGCCTTCCTGGAGCTGAAGTACGGCACCAAGCCCGGCATCTCCGCCTTCTTCTCCCCCCGGGGCCGGGGCCTGGAGGAGGCGGGGGTGGAGGCGGCCTACCGGCGCCCCTTCGTGCGATCTTTGCGGGACCTGTCCACCTACACCCTGCGCCCGGACTCGGTGCGGACCGAGCTGCTGCACTGGGAGGGCGAGGATCCGGACCGGGCCGATGCCCCCGGGCTGCACCGCTGGATCCGCAAGGGCAAGCGCAGCCGCACCGCCGCCGGTGTCCGGTGGCCGCAGGTCCAGAGCGTGGCCGGCAACCGCCCCTGGTACCGGCTGCGCCGCGTGGAGGCCGGCGACGTCGTGATCCCCCAGTTCCGGGCCGCCCGCCACGTCGTCCACCACAACCCCGACGGCGTCCTGGTCAACAACTCGGCCTGGTGGGGGCGCTTCACGGATCCCGCGTGGGCGGAGGTGGGCGCGGCGCTGCTCAACACCTCCTGGGCCGCCCTGGCGTTCGAGGTCTGCGGGCGCGTGAACCTGGGCGAGGGCCTGCTGACCGTCTACGGGCCGGAGCTTCAGCGCATCCCCCTGCCCCACCCCCGTCGCTTCGTGGGCACGACCGAGGGCGAGGCCCTCCTGGGGGCCTGGCGCTCCATGCGCGAGCGCGCCGTCCTGCCCTGGGGCCTGGAGATCGGCCAGGAGGACCGCGAGGCCCTGGACGCTGCCTTCTTCGGTGCCCTGGGCCTGCCGGATCCGACGGTGGGCGCCGCGGTGCGGGCCGGCGCGCTGCGGCTGATGGACGATCGCACCCGGCTGGCCGGGGCGCTGCGGCGGGCCCGACGGAGCGGGTGAGGGCGGGGACAGCTCTGCTAGGCTGAAGGCAGGGGGACCGCGGCAGTCGCACCCCGGTCCATGCTTTTTGAGGTCAAGGATGACCTGGGAGCTCTGGGCGATCGTCCTGACGATCGGCTTCACCGTCAGCCTCTTCCGCGCTCTGGGCCGCAGGGCGCGCTCGCGGGCGGTGCGCCACGAGCCCGTCGAACTGCAGGTCACCGCCGTCGGCCTGGGTACCCCCCAGGGCCAGACGCTGGACCTGTGGCTGCCCGCCGGCACCGCCCTGCCCGTGCACCACCGCCGCATGCTGCGGGTGCCCAGCCGGGCCGAAATGCTGCTGGTCTCCGTGCACACCGACGAGGCCCGCGTCGAGCCCCTGGCCAACCTGCACATCGGCCCCCTGCGCCAGGGCGAGCGCCCGGTGCGCCTGGTGGAGCTGGTCATCCGCATCAGCGACGTGGGCAAGGTGGGCTTCGCGGCGCGGGAGAAGGCGACGGGGCACCGGATCAAGCTCCACGTCGAGCGGGAGATCGTGGCCGGTCGGGTGGAGACGGAGCCCCTGCGCATCCCCACCCAGGACGCGCCGGCCGACAGCTCCCAAGGCGGGGGCGACGCCGAGGACCTGGCGGACATCTCCTGGCACTCGGTGACCCGCCAGTAGGCCGCGATCGACGACGCGGGGGCCGGCAGATCGGCGCGGAGCGGCTACACTCAGTCGATGGCAAGCGGTTCAACCAAGGCGGTCTACGCCGCCATCGCAGGGAACTCGGCGGTGATGCTGGCGAAGTTCGGGGCCTTCGCGGTCACGGGCTCGGCGGCGATGCTGTCCGAGGGAATCCACTCCTTCGCCGACGTCGGCAACCAGTCGCTGCTGGCCCTGGGCATCAGCAAGAGCGAGGAGGCGCCCTCGGCCGCCTACCCCTACGGCCGCCAGCGGGAGCGCTTCGTCTGGGCGCTCATCTCCGCGGTGGGCATCTTCTTCCTGGGCGCCGGCGTGTCGGTCTACCACGGCATCGACACGCTGCTGCACCCCCACCTCGACGCCGAGGAGTTCCGCAGCCAGATCGGCATCCTCGTCGCGGTCCTCGCATTCTCCCTGGTCGTGGAGGGCTTCACCCTGCTGGTGGCGCTGCGGGCGGTGGCGGCGGAGCGCGAGGGCAAGGGCTTCCTGGAGTGGTTTCGCAGCAGCCCCGATCCCATGGGCGCCGCGGTGGTGCTGGAGGACGGGGCGGCCGTGGGCGGCGTGCTGGTGGCGTCGGGCTG
>CALCXL010000756.1 GCA_937907595.1 uncultured Pseudomonadota bacterium | reverse complement strand
TGGATGCGCGCGGATCCGTCGACGTGCGTGATCGCCGGCACCGTGCGCTTGTCCGGCAGCACGTCGGCCACCAGCAGCATGAAGGGCGAGTCCTTGCCGCGCAGGTCGAACCACTCCCCGGCCCGCTCCGCCAGCACCGACGGCGCGAAGGGGCGGAAGCCCTCCCGGAACTTGATCTTGAGGTTGATGCGGTCGCGCATGTCGATGGCGCGGGGGTCGCCCAGGATGCTGCGGTTGCCCAGCGCGCGCGGGCCGTACTCCATGCGCCCCTGGAACCAGCCCACCACCTTCGTGTCGGCGATGTGCTGCGCGGCCAGGCGGCAGAGGGCGCCCTCGTCCTCCGCCTTGCTGTACGTGGCGCCGTAGTGCTTCAGCACCGACTCGATGGCGTCGTCTTCAAACGCCGGGCCCAGGTCCGCCGACTCCATGACCCACGAGCGCTCGTTGCCCAGCACCATGCAGTGGACCCAGAGCGCCACGCCCAGGGCGCCGCCCGCGTCCCCCGCGGCGGGCTGGATGAACACGTTCTCGAACGGCGTCTCCCGCAGGATGTGGCCGTTGGCGACGCAGTTGAGGGCCACCCCGCCGGCCAGGCAGAGGTTGGGCAGCTTCGTCCGCTCGTACAGCGCGTTGGCCTGCTTGACCATCACCTCGTTGACGATCTCCTGCACGCTGCGGGCGACGTCCTTGTGGTGCTGCTCCATGGGCCCCTCGGGGTCCCGCGGGTCCTGGCCGAACAGGGCGAAGAACTTCTCGTTCGCCATGCGCATGCCGAAGTCGAAGTCGAAGTACTCCATGTTCAGGCGGAAGGAGCCGTCCGCGGCGATGTCCAGCAGCGTGTGCATCTGGTCGACGTAGGTGGGCTCGCCGTAGGGCGCCAGGCCCATGACCTTGTACTCGGCCGAGTTGACCTTGAAGCCCAGGTAGCCGGTGACCGCCGAGTACAGCAGGCCCAGGGAGTGCGGGAAGCGGATCTCGCCGAACAGCTCCATGGAGTTGCCGCGGCCGACGCCCTGCGTGCAGGTGGCCCACTCGCCCACCCCGTCGACGGTGAGGATCGCGGCCTCCTCGAAGGGGGAGGCGAAGAAGCTGGAGGCGCCGTGGCTGACGTGGTGCTCGGCGAAGAGCACGGGCTTGCGCGTCCAGCCCAGCTGCTTGCCCACCGTCCGCCGGACCGACAGCTTCTCCTTCATCCACACCGGCATCGCCCGCAGGAACTGCTCCTTGCTGCGCGGGAAGCTCTGCAGGTGCGACAGGAGCAGGCGCTCGAGCTTGAGCATGGGCTTGTCGTAGAAGCCCAGGTGGTCCACGTCGTCCATGGTGATGCCGCCCGCGCCCAGGACGAACTGGATGGCGTGGTTGGGAAAGCCCGCGTCGGCCTTGATGCGCGTGAAGCGCTCCTCCGACGCCGCCGCCACCAGCACCCCGTCCCGGAGCAGGGCGGCTGCGCTGTCGTGATAGAAGCAGGACAGGCCCAGGATCCACACCGGCTTGTCGCTCAAAACGGCCTCCGCGCGCGCCGCGGGTCGACGTCGATGGGCCGCTCCCGCTCCTTCCAGCCCGTCTCCCCCACGGGGGCCGTGGCGCGGTCCAGGCGGTCCTGCTTCGTCAGCTTGAACCACCAGGCCACCCAGGTCAGGCCCGCGTAGAAGGCCAGCCAGGAGAAGACGGTGTTCTGCTTGCGGGCGATGATCACCGACTTGCCCAACCACCAGTTCCAGGCCTTGCGCCACTTGGGGACGTCGGCCGGATCGGGCGGGTCGGGGCGGCGGGCAGGCACCCCGCCGGAGGCGTCGGCGCTCACCGGGGGATCACTTCTCGAACTCGTCGTCGGTGAGCTCGTTGGCCGGCGTGATGCGGTGAACGGGGCGGAAGGAGTGCCCGGTGCGCGCCTGCTCGGGGGTCACCGCGGCGCTCAACACGTCGATCATCGCGCGCAGTCGGCCCAGGCCCCGCTTGTTGAAGTCGAAGCGGATGCGGTGCAGGTCCGCGGTGTCCGGCTCGTCGTCCTCGTGCGGGTGCGCGGGCGCCACCTCGATCTTGCCGGTGACCAGGATGTCCTGGAACTCCGCGTTCAGCTTGTCCATCAGCAGCTCGGTGGGCGCGTGCTGCAGGCGCATGACCAGGTGGCCGTCGATGTAGCGGATCGAGTGGAAGTTCCGGTAGAAACGCTCGATGTAGGCCACGGCGGCCTCGCTGCTCTGCACGATCTCGTACAGCTCCAGGTCCGCCTCGCTGATCAGGCCCCGGCCCAGCAGGGCCTTGCGCACGTAGGCGTCCCAGTCGGCCCAGTAGGTCGATCCGGGCGGGTCCACCATGACCACGGGGCAAGGCTCGTTCTTGCCGGTCTGGATGAGGGTCAGCGTCTCGAACAGCTCGTCCTGGGTGCCGAAGCCCCCGGGGAACAGCACGACCGCGTCCGTCTCCTTCACGAAGACGACCTTGCGCGTGAAGAAGTACTTGAACTCCACCAGCTTGGGGTCGCCCTCGATGTACTTGTTGGCGCTGGCCTCGAACGGCAGCCAGATGTTCACGCCGAAGGAGTTCTCCCGGCCGGCGCCGCGGTTGGCGGCCTCCATGATGCCGGGGCCTGCGCCGGTGACGACCATGTACCCGGCCTCCACCAGCTGCCGGCTGCACTCGACGGTCATCTGGTACTCGGGGCTGTCCTCCTTGCTCCGGGCGGAGCCGAAGACGGCCACCTTCTGGCGGTCGGACCAGGGCGCGAAGGCCCGGAAGCCCCGGCGGAGCTCGCGGATCGACCGCGCCATGATCTTGAGGTTGAGGACGTCGCCCTCCTCCTGCGCGGCGCGGGCGGCGTTGTAGATCAGCTGGTGCATGAACTTGCGCTGCCTCTTGGGCGCGTCGGGGATGAGCTTGTCCAGCAGCACGTCCACCTGGGCGTGCACCGCCTTGCGGTCGGGCTGGGTGGGGAGGGCGTCAGCGTCGTTGCTGGCGTCGGGATCGGGGGGCTTGCTGTCGTTCATGGGCTCTCGTGGTGCGACCGGGCCAGGTCGCGGGGGCGGCGATTGTAGCCGGTGGAGGATCGGCCGGCGCGCAGCGGCGCCCCGCGGCGCTGCTATCCTCCGCAGGTGTCGACCCCACGGCCCCCCCGATGGCTCTTCGTGTGCACCGCCAACATCAACCGCTCGCCCATGGGCGAAGCGTGGGCGAAGCAACTCTTCCAAAAGCGCTTCGTCATGGCGGAGGTCCGCTCGGCGGGCACCCACGCCTGGGGGGACGCGCTGGCGGGCGCGGACACCACGGAGGCCATGCGCGAGCTGGGCTTCGACCTGCGCGAGCACCGCTCCACCCGGCTGACCTCCGAGCTGCTGGCCTGGGCGGACGTGGTGGCGGTGATGGAGCCCATGCACGCTGAGGTCGCCCTGGAGTTGGACCCCTCGGTCGAGGACAAGCTCGTCCGCCTGTGGAGCTTCCTGCCCGGCCAGCCCGACCACGTCGAGGACCCGATCGGCCAGCAGCTGGAAGCCCACCGAGCCGCCGCGGTCCGGGTGGGCGACGCGACGAAGGCCGCGGTGGAGCAGTGGTTCGCCCGACGGCGCGCCGCCCGCTCATGAACCTACGCCCCGACGGCGCGACCCGGGGCGATCTGGCTGAGGCCACGGCCCTGATCGTCGGCGGCGTGGCCCTGCTGTTCATGCCCCTGATCGTGCTCCTGGACCGCATGGCCGAGGGCTGGTTCTGGGCCGCCAGCCTCTTCTCGCTGCTCGGGGCCTTCGTGGCGCTGCTCGGCGTCCGCTGGTTCGTCACCGAGGGCCCCGCCCTCACCGCCCTGCCCGCGTCGATGGACGACAGCCTCGCCCGCGACGCTGTGCCCCTGCCCGCCAACGTGCGGCTGGTCGACGCACGCCACCGCCTGGCCGCGCACGCCCTGCGCTTCGCCGCCCTGGGCTCGGGCGGCTTGCTGGTTGCCGTGGACGTGGGCTCCCTGGGCTGGCTCGTGGTGGGTCTGTTCCTGCTGAGCTTCGTGGCCGATCACGTCCTGCTGCGCCCGCAGCGGTACGTCCTGGACGAGCGAGGGCTGCACGCCGGGGGGCTGCTGCGCGGCAAGCCGCTGCTCTGGGACGACGTGCGCGCCCTGCACTGGCGGCACTACCCCGGCCCCGAACGCCCACCCTTCCCCGGCGGCGAGCGCCTGGTCGTGGAGCGCCACAACGCCGACGACCGCGAGTTCGTCTTCCACCGCCGCTACGGGGGCACCGAAGCCGACGTGGTGGTGCGCGCCCTGCTCCCCCTGCTGCAGGAGCGTGTGCGCTCGCTGCGCCCGGGCAAGGTGGAGCGACCGCAGGTCCCGGAGTCGTCGGTCGCCGCGTCGCTGGACGCCGCCGAAGGAGCGCAGTCCTCGTGAAGAAGGGCCGCATGGTCCGGATGGCGGGGGGCATGTACGGCGGCATGCTCGCCGTGGGCATCTCCTGGGGCCTGCTGCGCGGCTTCTGGACCGAGTGGTGGCGCTTCGAGTCCCTGCGCGGGGCCGCCGAAGGGCTGGTGGCCGGCACCACCCTGGGCCTGGTCGCGATCCTGCTCAGCTGGCAGATGGAGCGCAGCGTCGCGGGGGTCAAGGCGCTGTCCGAGCGCTTCTCCACCATCCTGGCCGGCACCAGCACCGCCGAGGCCCTGCTGCTGGCAGCCTTGTCGTCGGTGGGCGAGGAGCTGCTGTTCCGGGGCTGCCTGCAGGAGGAGGTGGGCGTCTTCGGCGCCACCCTGCTCTTCGCGGTGGTGCACAGCGGGCCCGAGCGCATCTACCTGTGGTGGACGGCGTCGGCCTTCGTCTTCGGCCTGGGACTGGCCGGGCTCTACGAGGCGCAGGGCGGCCTGCTCGCCCCCATCGCCATGCACTTCGTCATCAACGCGGTGAACATCCGCATGCTCGGGCAGCGCGGCAAGGCGCTGGTCCGGCGCCGGACGGGGACGTTGGGGGAGCTGCTGTAGGGCCGCCGACCGGCTCAACCCGCCGAGTCGTCGACGACGCTCACCCCGCGGAGTCGTCGTCGTCGCCGCCGCAGGCCCCGGCCACGTCCAGCGCGTCCAGGCCTTCCTGGCAGGTCGTCGTGGTGGCGTCGGGCTCCGCGCTCAGGGACTGGGCGTAGCTCTCCTTGCAGATCGCGGCGACGTCGGTGCCGGAGCACTCGTCGGTGCGCTCGCACCAGGTGTCGCAGACGGTCGGGGCGTCGCAGGCCGCGAGGCCGCCGATCAACGCGAGGACCAGCACTCCGAGGGCACGCTGCATGGGGACTCTCTCTCTCTTCTCTGGGGGACCGGTCGGGGCGAACCAAGGCTACCAGCCCGTGGTTCGACTCACCGCGGCGTCCGAGAACGAGGAAGGCCCCCACCGCCGGAGCGATGGGGGCCTTCGAAACTCGAACGATCGGGCTTAGGAGGCCGAGTCGTCGTCGTCGCCGGCGGCGCAGCCACCCTCGGCGTTGTAG
>CALCXL010000755.1 GCA_937907595.1 uncultured Pseudomonadota bacterium | reverse complement strand
CACTAGAAAATAATAATCCACCAGGCGGAAGAACACCTCGAACTCCACCCCCACCCGGGCCAGCAACCCGCCCGACGAACGCTCGGCGTCCCGCACATCAACTATCTCTGCGAGCACGCCCGCCGCCTCGACGGCGCGCAGCCCGATCTCCAAGTCCTGCGTCCCCCCGAAGGGCAAGCCCTCCTGCGCCACCACGCCGACCCGACCCCGCAGGCAGTGCAGCCCCGCGACCCCCGTGCTGGCCTCGGCGCTCAGGGCGTAACGCAGCGTCCCCCCGCCGGCAGCGGCGCGGTGGTGGACCGTGAGCACGGGGATCACGCGCTCCTGCAGCGAGTTCCCGCCATGCACGAAGGTCGGCTGGCCCTGGCCGACGTCGAAGATGGCGGTGTCCTCCGGCAGGACCAGGTGCCCCTCGACCCCCTCGTAGCCCAGCTCCGACAACGGGACCGAGACCTGTCCGGTCGGGCGGACGGCCTCGGGGTAGACGACGTGTCGACGCTTCGGGTCCGTCTTCTTGCCGTGGGGCGTCCGGCGGATCGTCTGGTCGTCCAGCAGGAGGAACCCGTGATCGGCCGTGAACACGAAGCGGCGGACCCCGGCGTCGCGCAGGAGCTTCCACGCCGCGCGCAGGCTCTGCAGGGCCGACTCGAACACGGCGTACCCGATGCCCTTCTCCCCGGCTTCGTCGATCTCCAGGCTGGTCACGACCACCATCTGGGCCTTGCTCATCCCGCGCCGCAGGCTCTCCGGCGTGCGCTGCAGCACCTCGCGAAGCGTCCAGCGCGGACAGGTGGCGCCACCGACGCGGGACTCCATCGCCCGGTGCCGGCTCTGGGGATCGGTGACCTGGAACTCGGCCGTGCGGAACCCGCAGAAGCTGGAGCCCTGCACGATGGGGCGGAGCCGCCCGCCTTCGGCGATGGGGGCGAGCGCGTTCATGCCGACCGCCGTGAGCGAGGGCAGCTCCGCCAGCCGGCCCTTCAGGTGCACCGCGGTTGCCGCCTGTCCGTCGAGCGCCGCAGCCAGCTCCTGCGCCATCTCGAAGCGCAGCGCGTCGACCAGGAAGAGGGCCGTCACCCCGGGCTCGCCGGCCCAGGGGCGCACGACCTCGTCGAAAAGCGAACGCTGCTGGAGGTGCCCCGGGGGCAGGAAGCCGAGGCTGCAACAGAGGACCGAGTAGTCCCGCGCCCACTCGTCGGCCCAGATCCGGTAGGCGTGGCGAAGCGCGTCCAGCCCCTCGAGCAGCTCCCGCCCGTGAGGCAGGTCGGCGTGCCGCTTCGCCCACCGCTCCTGCTCCAGCCGCCGGTGGGCCCGATCGACCGCCGCGCCAGGAGCGATGTACCGCTCCATGGCGGCCTCGTGGCTGTGATCGACCGACAGGGTCGGGCCGGCCTGCTCGATCGCCTCGCCCAGATCGACCGCGGCCAGCAGGAGCTCCCAGGCCGCACGCCGGGCCCGATCGCGCAGCCAGAACGATCCGCCGGCCAGCCGCGCGTCCGCCCACCCTCGGACCTGGCGCCAGCCGTCGGTCAGCAAGCCGGAGATCGCCGCGCGCAGCACCGCGTCCTCCTCGAAGGGGAACGTGTCGATCAGGCCGAGGTCCTCGGGGGAGGCGTCCCGCGCTTCTTCGGCCAGGCGCTCCTCGACCTCACGCGCCGTGCGCTCGTAATGCTCGGGGTGGCGGGAGCGCAGGTGCGCCGCCGTGGTCGAGCAGGCTGTTGCCACCGCCTCGGGCAGGGTGCGGAGCCGGATGAGGCGCTCGACCCGCGGCTCCCGGGCGCTCGCCAGGTCGTGCACGTATTCGACGCAGAGCGCCCACTCGGTCACCACGGCGGCGATGTCCGCGGGCCCTTCTCCACCTGGGGAGGCCGCGCGCCAAGAAGGATCGACGCCCAGCTTCAGCTCGAGC
>CALCXL010000754.1 GCA_937907595.1 uncultured Pseudomonadota bacterium | reverse complement strand
CCGGATCGTGCGCCGGGATGGCCGCGGCGTCCACACCCGCCGGCAGGTGCCAGCGTTGACCGTTCGGGGTTCGGACGGCAGCGCTGAGGTGGGGCGGCGCCGATCGTCACCGATCGCCTGGCTGGGAGTCGGGAGCCCCACCGAGGACCAAGGAGGACGACGCGGAAGGTGGCGCGCTGGCCGATACGGGGCTGGTCGAGGCGGGGGCGGAGGATCAGAGGATGACGCCTTCGACGCCGGTCAGCAGCTCGCGGAGGGCGTCGGGGTCGAAGGTGTGGTGCTTCAGGAGGGTGGGGACGTAGAAGGAGTTGGCGACTTCGCTGGGCATGCGCTCGCGGTCGCCCACGTAGAGCTCCAGCCCGCCAGGCCAGGGGAGCGTTCGAAGGGCGGGGTAGTGGGAGTTCAGCAACGTGAAGACGGGCCACCCGGGCAGGGCGTGCCTGCTTATGTCGGTGTTCAGGAAGATGCAGTAGTCGAGGATCGCCTTGCTGAAGTCGCAGCGCTCGATGCTGCCGCGGGGGAGGTTCATGGCGCTGGGCCCCGGGTCGCAGCCGAACCAGTTTTCGCTGTAGGTGCCTTCGAAGGTGCAGCGGGTCAGGCGGACGGAGCTCCATCGTTTCCGCGCAAACCTCCGCCTGGCGACGATCTTGCAATCTTCCAACAGGGACCCGCCCAGGATCAGGTCTCTCCCGGCGCAGTCCAGCGTCAGGACACACTCCCGCAAGACGCTGTCGTAGATGGAGTGGGTTTCACCCTTGGGCAAGACGAGCGTTTCGCCTTCGAACGTTGCGTTTCCGACCCTCATCGAGCGCCCTCGTAGTGCCGAAGTTCGCCGCCTGCGCGTAGGCTCAAAAGCCGATCATTCGAAAGAGGCCGTCCGACATGCGCCGTGCGTGCCGGTCCATGTTGCTCGCGGTGCCCGAGAGGATCTCGTACTGCCGGCCGGTCGCCGGGTCGACAACGTCGACGCCAACCCGACTCCATTCGAGCTGACGGAAGTCGACTCGCAACGCCTCCTCCACAAACCGCCCCCGCGCCTGCCGCTCCAGGAGCCGCGGCTTCCACGGCTCCCCAGTGGCCCAAGCGGCTCGAATCGCCCTCTCCTCGCCAGCACTCCACTTCGTCGGCCCCCACTCCTTCGCCGCCGCCCGCGCTGCTTGCTGCAGCGCGTCGCCCACCGGATCGTGCGCCGGGATGGCCGCGGCGTCCACACCCGCCGGCAGGTGCCAGCGCTGACCGTTCGACTCTACCTGCCGGTTGCCCGCGCGGTGGCGACGGACGACCTGGATCGCGCCCGTCGCAGCGTCCTGCGCGAACGAGACGCCGCAGGGATCGGCGTTGTGGACCAGGACCCGAGCTTCGCCAGCGAAGTAGGTGTGCTGCCCCTCGACCTCCAGGTTGAACACCTCGTGGACACCGGGCTCCCGCTCGACCGAGAGGAGCGTCACCGCCTGGCCGTCGCTGCCTTCCAGCCGCTCGCCGATCCGGAGCGCCCCGGCGTCCACCCAGCCCGCCCGGTCCACGCTCCAGAGCGGGTGCGTGGCCGTCACCCGCAGGTCCTGGCCCTGCGAGAGCGAGAGATTGAGCAGTCGCGGCGAGCGGTAGGTGTATCGACCGGTGACCGTTCGACGGTCCTCGCCGCCCAGGGCGACGCAGCGCTCCTCGCCGAGGTCCGTGACGAGGGCCGGCCCGCTCACGCCCAGCTCCGGCACGTGGAGGACGACCTGGGCCCCGATCCGCGCCCCGTTCGCCTGCAGCCAGCCGTCCGCGCGGAGAAACTCCAGCCGGACCAGCCCCTCGGAGAGGCCGCTGGCGACCTCGAACCCCACCGCCCGAAGGAGCCGACCCGCTACGCCAGGGGCGCGTTCTTCCGGCGTACACACGGGGCCGTCCAGGGAGCCGTCGACGAGGGCCCGGTCGCGCGCCTGGCGCTCGGGGGACCACGCCGCCAACCGGACGGTGCCGGGGCCCGACCGGCTCCACCCACTCCCCGGGGGACGGGGCTCCCCCTGCGAGGCCCGCAGCGCACCCAGCGTCGGAGCCCGCGACTCCACGCGGTCGCCCAGCTGCAGCGACGCGATGGGCACCGAGGCCCCGCCGGCCGACGCCACCGGCGTCTCCGCCGCGAAGCACCCGCAGGCGCTGAGCCGCCGCAGGGACTGGGCCATACGGCTCGCCCCGCCGCGCAGGGACCCGCCGGCTCGGGCCGCCGGTGCCGCAAGCCCACCGACCGCCGCGCCCCCCGCCAGGGAGCCCAGCACGCCCATCTCTCCGGGCGTCAGGCGCGGCCCCCCGCCGAACGTCGACTCACCGAACCTGTTTGCCAGGGTCGCGAGCTCGACCGCGGCGAAGGGCGCAGACGCGGCGCCGACCGCCGCCGCCAACAGAGGCGCGGCCCCCGCGACCATCCCGCCGACCGCGGCGATCGGAACGCCCACCGCCGCGGCGATCAAGAAGCTCGCCATCTTCTGGCGCTCCT
>CALCXL010000753.1 GCA_937907595.1 uncultured Pseudomonadota bacterium | reverse complement strand
GGGGGTTGGGCCGCGGAGTATGACCGCTGGAGGGGGGCCTTGCTCCGACGATCCGGTGACGCCGCGGCCACCCCGACCTTGCTACGCTGGGGGTGGAGGTCGCCGTGAAGTTCAACATCGAATGGTGCGTTCCCTGAAACTACCGACCGCGCGCCGACAGGTTGTCGGCCCACCTTCAGGAGCGCTACGGCGCTGAGGTCACGCTCCAGCGCGGCAAGGGCGGGGCCTTTGAGGTCACCGTCGACGGCCGCCTGCTCTACAGCAAGCTGCGCGAAGGCCGCTTTCCCACCCACGACGAGATCGACGCGCTCATCGCCGGCGCCTGATCGCGCCCCCGGGCGGCCCTCGATCCCCGAGCGGCGAGCTGATCGGAGCCCCATGCCCGCCTCCCGCCGCGAAGTCCTGCAAGGCGCCGCCCTGGTCGCCGCGACGGGGTTGCTCGGCTGCCCGTCGGTGGACTGCGAGCCGTCCGCCGCCGGATGCGCGCTCCCGGTCCACCCGGCCGACCAGCTCCCGCCCGAGGCCCTCCCCTCCCCTTGCGAGCCCACCCCCGCGGACGTGGAGGGCCCCTACTGGCGCGCCGACGCGCCCCTGCGCAGCGACCTCAACGTGTTCGACGAGGCGGGGACCAGCCTGCGCGTGGAGGGGCGGGTCTTCGGCGCCGGGTGCTCGGTGCCCCTGGCCGACGCCACAGTGGATCTGTGGCACTGCGGCCCGGCGGGCGCCTACGACACCGACTCGGAGGCCTTCGAGTTCCGGGGGCGCACCCGGACCGACGCCGAGGGGCGCTGGGCCTTCGTCACCCTGCTGCCCGGGCGCTACAGCGAGGCCGGCGTCTACCGCCCCGCGCACCTGCACTTCAAGGTGGGGGCCCCGGGACACGCCGACGTGACGACGCAGAGCTACTTCGAAGACGACCCCTGGATCGATCTGGACGAGTACGCCACCCACGCCATGGCCCAGCCCCTCTTCGACGACGGGGACGGCGGCCTGATCGTGCGCTTCGATGTCGTATTGGAGCCGCAGCGGTAGGCGGAGCCGCTCCGGGGATCGCCGGCGCTCCGATCAGGGGCAGGGATCCCCGGCCGCACCCCCCGTGACCCGCGGGGAGCGATCAGCCGCGAAGTCGGCCAGGAAGCAGCGCACCTGCCGTCGCGCCTCCAGTCGCTGGAAAGCGACCTCGTGCCCGTCCTCCACCCCGTCTTCGGCGTACTGGACGACGGCGCCGCTGCGACCGCTGGGCTCGTAGGGCAGCGACCTCGCCACGCCGGTCCCGAAATCGAGCAGGTCGCCCAGGGGGCGGTGGGCGTTCAAGCGGGGCTCGTCGACGTCCAGGGCCGGCCCGACCAGGTCCAGGCCCAGGGGCAGGCTGAGGGCGTTGGCCATGGGCGGCAGGATGTAGGTGTCGACGATGCCCTGCAGCATCAGCAGGTGGGTGCCGTGGGCCGCGACCGCGGGCGCCCAGACCGGCGGGTCGGCCGACTCCCCCGCCCACTGCAGCAGCGACAGCACCGGGTCCTCCTGGGACAGGCTGCGGCCGTAGCGGGCGTACTGGAGCATGGCCTCCGCAAGGGGACGCACCTCCAGGGGGCTCTGCTTGTGCACGACGTTGTGGATCCACGAGCCCCCCGCGCCGGAGAAGACCGCCGCGCCGAAGCGGGGCTCCAGGGCCAGGGTGAGCGGGCCGATCGTCGCGCCCATGCTGTGCCCGAAGAGCGCCAGGTGCTCGACGTCGAAGGCGGCGGGTGCGCCCTCGCAGCCCGGGGCCTGCAGGCCGTCGAGGAGGTGCGGGATCAGCGTCAGCTCCAGCGCGGACTGCCGCACGTTGTCGCGCATGGCGCCGGGGTTGCTGATGTTGAACATGAGGAACTGCTCGTCGCGCCCGGTGACGTTGCGCAGCCCGCCGTGGGGGCCGTCGACGCTGATCCCCGCGAAGCCGACCTGCGCGAAGTCGGCGGCGTAGCCCGTTCCCGGCTGGGAGACACCCTCTCCGTCCCGCACCCCGCGGTCGACCAGGGGCACGTCCCCTCCCCCGCCGGTCCGCACGAAGGCCACCACCGGCCAGCCCGCCGCCGGCGCCTCCCCCCGGGGGACCGTCACCACGATCCGTGCGGTCTCGTGGCCCTGCACGACCGGGCTGCCGCCGTCCCACACGAACGTCCCGCCCTCGGACTCAAAGGGGGGCTCGCCCCGCTGGTAGACCGGGACGTCGACCGCCGCCTCGAACACGCAGTAGCCGGGGTAGTCGCGGGTGGGGAGCAGGGCGGTGGGGACCGGGGGGGGCTGCTGGAGCAGGTCGGCGTGCACCGCGCGCAGGCCCCTTTGGGGATCCTGGGTGGTGAAGGCGGCCAGTCCGGCCACGCGCTCCCGGGGCAGCCCCAACTCCTCCAGGGCGTCCAGGGCGTCGGCGTAGCCGGGGGGCAGGTCCGCGCCGTCCAGCACCGGCGAGTGGCCGAAGGACGCGCCCTGCCAGTCCAGCAGATCGCGGGTGACGACGGCCGCGTGAGCGGTGGAGGCCCTCATCGGCACGCCCTGCAGCGGCAGCAGGGACAGCAGGTCCGTGTCGCCGAAGGGCGAGGCGTCGGTGGTGAAGGCCACGTCCACGGGCACCCGCCGACCGAAATGGGGGGAGGCGCGGTCGACGTCGACGAGGAAGACCGCGGCGTCTGCGTCCAGCGTGCCGGCCAGGTCGGGCAGGGAGTCCAGGCGGGGCGGCACCCCCAGGCGGAACGTGATCTCCGAGGTCGTGCCCGCGCCCTCGAGTTCGCCGTCGGCCAGGGCCAGCAGATCGGCGACCAGGGCCACGCCGTCGGGGTTGGGGTAACCGCTCAGGTCCAGGCGCCCCTCGGCGAAGCGGTGGGACGAGGGCAGCGGCGCGTCCCAGAATCCGCCGCCGTCGAAGTCCATGCGCACCTGCGCGCCCCGGGTGGGGTCCTCCCCGGCGGGGGGATCGGCGGGCGGGCAGGCGGCCAACAGCAGGGTCAAGGGCAGGAAGCGCACGGTGGACGCATGCTACCGTCCGCGCCTTCTTCAACCGGGAGCCTTTTCCATGTCCGATCTCGTGGCCGACGGCGTCGTCGTTCTCTGCCAGTACACCCTCAAGGCAGCCGACGGCGAAGTGCTCGACGCGTCCGAGCCCGGGGACCCGCTGGTCTACCTGCACGGCGCCTCCAACATCGTGCCCGGCCTGGAGCGGGAGCTCACGGGCAAGGCCGTCGGCGACAACGTGCAGGTCGTGGTCGCCCCCGAGGACGGCTACGGCGAGGCCAGCGGCGAGGCGCAGCGGGTCGAGCGCAGCGAGTTCCCCGACGACGCCGACCTGGAGGTGGGCATGCACTTCGTGGTGCAGGACGACGACGGCGACGTCACCCCCGTGTGGGTGGTGGAGCTGGACGACGAGGCGGTCTACATCAGCGACGACCACCCCCTGGCCGGGGTGGAGCTGCACTTCGACGTGACGATCGAGCGGCTGCGCGCCCCCACCGAGGACGAGCTGGCCCACGGCCACCCGCACGGCCCCGACGGGCACGCCGGCCACCACCACTGATCGACCCGGCCACGAGCCGGGCCGCAATCAGAGCATCAGCCGCCGGTACAGGTTGGTCTGCAGGAGGCCCTGCGGGTCCACCTGCTGCTTGAGCGCGCGGAAGGCGCTCAGCCGGTCCTGGCCCAGGGAGCGCTGGTACTGCGACGCGGTGAGCGTGGCGTCCTTGGCCGGGTAGAAGCGGCCGCCGGCCTCCAGCACCACCTCCGTCATGTCGTGGCAGAGCTGCCACAGCGCCTGGCGGTTCCGGGGCGTGACGTTGAAGTCCTGGGCCAGGGACCAGCCGTCCAGCCCGTGGGTGAGCAGGAAGGGGTCGGGGCGGTGCCGCTTGAGCACCGTCAGCCAGTTCACCATGCCGCGCTCCTGCTGCATGGTCAGCACCCGCCGGAACACCTCGCGGGCGCGATCGGCGGGCACGAAGGGCTGCCACTGGATCAGGCCGCCGCGGCCGTGCATCAGCTTCCAGTCGGGCACGAAGTCGAGCAGGAAGTGGAAGCCGGCGTGCGATTGCAGGTAGGGCCGGGACGAGCCGGGCAGGATCTGTCCGCTGATCACCTTCGCCAGGTTGATGGCGCGCATGCCCAGGGGGAAGGCGAAGGGCCGCACGAAGCGCCACAGGTGCTTCTTGGGGAAGCCGAGGATGACCTCGGGCAGGCGTTGGTGCGCGGGGGAGCGCATGTTCAGGCCCGCGGGGTCCTCCTGAGCGCTCAGGTAGCGGGCGGTGTGGATCTGCCCGCGGCCCAGGCTCTTTCCGGTGGCGAAGGCGTCGATCCAGCCCACGCAGTAGTCGAACTCGCCGGTGAGCTGCTCGAAGCGGTCGAACATCGCGTCCAGATGGGGCAGCGCGTAGGGGTACTCCATCACCCGCCCCGACCCGACGAACTGGTTGGCGATGGTGATGTCGTGCATCACGCCCAGCTCGCCGAACCCGCCGATGGCGCCGTGGAACAGGGCGGCGTTCTCCTCCCGGGAGCAGAGCAGGTCGTCGCCGCTGGGGGTCAGCAGGCGGAAGGAGCGGATGTGGTCGCCGATGGTGCCGGCCTTCCACGCGTTCTTGCCGTGGATGTTCATGGCCGCCGCGCCGCCGATGGTGGGGGTCATCGTCCCCGACACGACCTTGGGCCACCAGCCGTCCACCACCACGCGCTCCCACAGCCCGCGCACCGTCACGCCGGGATCCACCCGCGCCACGCCGCTCTCCGGATCCCACTCGTGGATGCGGTCGACGTCCTGCAGATCCAGGACCAGCGCGCCCTCGTTCTGCGACGCGTCGCCGTAGCTGCGGCCGGCCCCGCGCAGGCCCACGGTCCAGCCGCGCTCCCGGGCCAGGGCGAAGGCTCCAGCCACCTCCTCCATCGACTGGGGGCGGGCGACGTGGCCCAGCGAGCGGGTGCTCAGCCCCCAGCCTTCGACCCCCTGCAGCGTGGTCTCCATCAGATCGACATCCGGCGGAAGATCACGCTGGGGATGTGGCGGATGGCGGTCATGATCGGGCCCCACTGCGCCGGGATGTACCGGGTGGTGGCGCGGGCGGCGATGGCCTTCCAGATCTGCTCCGCGGCGTCCTCCACCCCGATGATCATCGGCAGGCCCTCCAGGCCCTCGGTCATGGGCGTGGCCACGGGGCCGGGCTTGATGGTGACGACGTCGACGCCCTGCACCGCCAACCGGTTGCGCAGCGCCTCCAGGTAGGTCGTGAAGGCCGCCTTGCTGGCGCAGTAGGCCGGCGAGCCGCGCCGTCCCCGGTCCCCGGCCACGCTGGAGATGCCGACGATCGTGCCCGCACCCATCGCCTGAAAGCGCGTCGCGGCGGCGTTGAGCCAGGCCATGCCGCCGGTGACGTTGACGTCGATGATCAGCTTGTCCAGGGCGGTGTCGAACTCGTCGGGGCCCACCGCGGGCATGACGCCGGCGGCGTAGACGACCAGGTCGCAGCCATCCATCGCCTTCGTCGCGCGCTCGAACAGCTCGGGCACCAGCTCGGTCTGCCGCACGTCGTGCACGTACTCCACGAAGGTGCGGTCGGGCCACGCCTCCTGCAGCTCCTTGCGCAGCGCGTCCAGCCGGTCCTGCCGCCGGGCGATCATCGCCACGTGAAATCCCTCGCGCGCGAGGACGCGGCAAAGCTGCTCGCCCATCCCGCTCGACGCCCCGATCACCATCGCCCGCTTCAGCACGTCAGGCCTCCTTCAACCAGCCCGCCGCCTGGCGCGCGTAGTACGTGAAGATCACATCGGCGCCCGCGCGCCGGATCGCCAGCAGCGACTCCAGCACCACCCGGCGCTCGTCCAGCCAACCATTCTGCGACGCCGCCTTGAGCATCGCGTACTCCCCGCTGACCTGGTAGGCCGCCACGGGCAGCGCCGTGGCCTCGCGTACCTGCCGGATCACGTCCAGGTAGGGGCCGGCGGGCTTGACCATGACCAGATCGGCGCCCTCAGCCTCGTCCAGGGCGACCTCCCGCAGGGCCTCGCGGACGTTGGCGGGGTCCATCTGGTAGGTCTTCTTGTCCCCGAACTTCGGCGCGGAGTCCAGCGCGTCCCGGAACGGGCCGTAGAAGGCGGAGGCGTACTTCGCCGTGTAGCTGAGCAGGGAGACGTCGGGGAACCCGGCCGCGTCGAGGGCCTCCCGGATCGCGCCGATGCGCCCGTCCATCATGTCGCTGGGCGCGATGACGTCGGCCCCCGCCTCCGCCTGGCTGACCGCCTGCCGGCAGAGCACCTCCACCGTGGCGTCGTTGAGGATGCGGCCGTCCTGCACGATGCCGTCGTGGCCGTCGCTGCTGTAGGGGTCCAGGGCGACGTCGGTGATGAGGACCAGATCGGGCCACGCCGCCTTCAGCCGCCGCAGGGTGCGCTGCACCAGGCCCTGGGGGTTCCAGGACTCCTCGCCCAGGGAGGACTTCGACGACTCGGGCTCCGCCGGGAACAGCACGATGGCGCCGATGCCCTCGGCGATCGCCTCCGCCACTTCGCGGTCCAGGCCGGCGGGCGACCAGCGCGAGCAGCCGGGCATGGAGCCGATGGGCTCGTCGACGTCCTTGTCGTGGATGAACACCGGCCAGACCAGGTGGTCGGCCGACAGGAACGTCTCCCGGTGCCAGGCCCGCACGGCGGCGGACTTGCGGTTGCGGCGGGGGCGTTCGATGAGCGACAGGGTCACGGCTGCTCCGGGGGCGACGGGTCGTCGAGGGTGGCCAGGGCCTGCTCGGCGAGGGCGAGGGCGGAACCTACCACCGAGCGGCGCCAGCCCGGGTCGGCGGGCGCGAAGGCCTCCAACATGGCCGCCTTCGCCGCCAGCGTGGACGGCGCCTGGGCATGGCCCCAGTGGGCGGCGCGGTTCTCCCCGCGCAAGGCCGCCAGCACCTTGATCGGGGGGTGGGTGCCGTACTCGGCCAGCATGCACAGGTAGGTGCAGGTGGGCACCTGCTCCTGCAGCCACGCGCCCAACGCGCCGCGGATGGGGTACAGCACGCCAGCCTCGCTCAGGCCCTCCACGCCGTCGAAGCGGCTGGCCAGCCACCCCACGCGGTCGCTGTCCTCGTCCTCGGCCACGGCCAGCGCGCAGGTCCCCCAGGCGCCCATGCCGGTGTGCAGGTCCAGGTGCAGCACGCGCTCGGTGGCGCCGAACCAGCGTGGAAGGGCGTCGCCGAGCAGGCGCTGGGACTCCGTGGGGCCCGAGCCGCCGTAGAACAGCCCCTTCGGGAACTCGTACTGGCCCACGGCCACGGCGGCCTTGAGCGCGCCGAAGCCGGTGCGGGCGATCTGCCAGACCGCGCGCAGCAGGAAGGCCTCGAAGCCGCCGGGCGGCGAGGGCGGGTTGAGCAGGCCCTCCAGGCGCACGTAGCCGTCGTCGACGCCGGCGAAGGCCTGGCCGCGCAGCAGGAAGTTGCGGTTGAGGTCGACGTTGTCCTCGTTGACGCGGCGGTTCCAGGCGAAGCCGTAGGGGTTGATGGCGTGCAGCATCACCAGGGCGTCGCCCGCGGGGGGCTCGACGGCGGACCAGGGGCCCTCCAGCAAGCTCAGCTGCACCGCCGAGCCGAAGTAGCCCTCGACCCCGTGGGTGCCGCTGGAGACCACGACCGCGCGGCGGGGCTGCTCGGCGCCCTTCCAGGCGACGTCGATGCCCAGGGGCTCCCCGCCCGGGCCGGTGGCGGTGAGGGGGAGGGTCGACAAGGTCCAGCCCGCGGCGGTCGCAGCCTCACGGAACCGGGCGCGCGCGGTGTCATGGTCGGGCGAGAATGCGTCGAGCGGGTCCACGGCGTCTCCGAGCGGGCGCCGACCTTCGCAGACGGCCCGCGACCGCGCAAGACGGCCTGGGGAGCGGTCAGGGGAGCGGTCGGGGGATCGGTCGGGGGATCGGTCGAGGGGCAGGCGACGTTGGGCGGAGGCGGGCCGGCGACCAGACAATCACGCCGATCGCGAGCGCACCAGGTCCAGCTCAGCCCGCCCGCCGCCGGCGGTCTTGGCGGCATACATCGCCTGATCGGCCCGCTCCAACAGGGCGTCGGCGTCCTCGTCGCCTCCGTTGTGCACCACGATGCCCACGCTGGCCCCCACGCTCAGCTCCGCCCCCTCGAACACCAGCGGGCGCGCCACCCGGGCCAGCACCCGGGCCCCAAGGCTCTCCAGGGATCCCGCGCGGGCCCCCTCCAGCACCGCCGCGAACTCGTCGCCCCCCACGCGCGCGGGCACGTCCACCCCGCGCAGGGACTCGCGCAGGGCCAGGGCGACGCCCTGCAGGACGGCGTCGCCGGCCCGGTGGCCGTGCTTGTCGTTGATGGGCTTGAAGCCGTCCAGGTCCAGGTACAGCAGGGCGAAGGGCTCGCCGCCCCCCCGCGACACGGCGATGCGCCGCTCCGGGTGCGCCAGGAAGGCCCGGCGGTTGGCGAGGTCCGTCAGCGGATCCTGATCGGCCAGGCGGGCGAGCTGCTGCCGGGACGCAGACAGCTGGCTGTTGACCTCCTGCAGGAGCACCGACAGCTGCTCGGTCTGCCGCATCCCCGACTCGCGGAAGGCCAGGGCGTCGCGCAGCTGGCGGAACCCGAGGACCACGCGATCGAGGTCGTCTCCAGCCTCCGACGTCGCCAGCGGCGCGTCGAAGCGTCCTTCGGCCAGGGCCGTCATGGCAGAGAGCAGCTGTTCGACCCGCAGGTCCGACCCGATGTCCAAGTCCCGACTCCGTCCCGGCGAGCCCCCCGGCCCGCGATCTCCCCCGCATTGATCTAGCAGACAGCGGGGGCGGGCCGCTACGCTGATCGGGGGTAGAGGGAGATCAGGCGGGACATGGGAGAAGAGTTCGACAGAGCCGGCGGGCGGGTGGCGCTGGTGGTGGAGGACGATCCCGACGCCGCCACCGTGGCGCAGGGCATGCTCGCGGCATTGGGCTGGAGCTGCGAGGTGGCGGTCGATGGCCGCGACGCCCTCATGCGGGCCGCGGAGCTGCGCCCCGACGCGGTCCTGCTGGACGTCTTCCTGCCCGGCATCGACGGGATCGGGGTGATGAAGGTCCTGCGCCGGCTCCGGGAGCAGCACCCTGTAGCCGTGATCGCGGCCAGCGCCGTGGTGGGACGGGACTCTGCGCAGGCGCGGCAGCTCACCGCCCTGGGGGTGAGCGGCTTCCTGCACAAGCCGTTCAAGATGGCCGAGCTGGCTGACGCCCTGCACGCGTCGGGGCTGAGCACCGGCGAGTACGAAGCGCCCTCGGGCTCGCTGCGCCTGACCACCGGGGGCAAGGAGCTGAGCGTCACGTCGATGGCCCTGCACGGCACCGTCCTGGAGGTCGACCTGGCGGCGGGAAGCCTGGGCGCTGGCGCCGGGGTGACCCTGGAGCTGCCGAGCGGGGGGTCGGTGCTGGGCACGGTCTTCTCCGCGGTGCCCCGGGGGCCATCGCAGCGCTGCCGCATCTCCCTGGCCGACCTGCAGCCCGACGAGCGCGTCGCCATCGCGCGGGCCCTCGCCCGCTGAGGACATCGCCGCGCGGCCGCTGAGGCCATCGCCGGAACGATCACCCTCCCGTCGCGCTCCGCACCAGCTCCGCCATGCCCGACCGGGACTGCCTGCGGTCCCGCCGATCGGCCTTGTCGACGTAGAGACGCTGATCGGCCAGGTCCTTCAGCGCCTCCAGGTCGGTCCCGTCGTCGGCCACCCAGCCCGCCGAGACGAGCGGGAAGCGCTGCCGCACCCGGGCCACCAGCAGGGCGCCGTCGGCGAGCCCGGGGTGCAGGCCGATGAACTCGTCGCCGCCCACCCTGAACAGGCTGTCCGACGTGCGGGCCGAGTCCTGCAGCGCCTCCGTGAAGCTCGTCAGGACGGCGTCCCCCGCCCCGTGACCCCACGTGTCGTTGATGACCTTGAGCCCGTCCAGGTCCCACAGCGTCAGCAGCAGCGGCTGGCCCTGCCGCTCCGCCTGGGCCCGGAGGCGGGGCAGGTCCCGCTCCAGCGCCCGCCGGTTGCCCAGCCCCGTGGCCGGGTCGGTCAAGGCCTCCCGACGCAGCCGGCGTTGGGCGCCGCGCAGGCGGCGATGCAGGGCGCCGTGGGCCTGCCCCAGGGAGACCATCAAGCCCAGGATCCACAGGGCC
Organism: uncultured Pseudomonadota bacterium; assembly: GCA_937907595.1. Lineage (GTDB taxonomy): Bacteria > Myxococcota_A > UBA796 > UBA9615 > UBA9615 > CALCXL01. The sequence continues at coordinate 13,037 of CALCXL010000753.1, read as the reverse complement.
GCCACGCGCTCCTCCAGGGTCCCGCAGAGCAGCGACACCGCCAACAATCCGCCGGCCAGCCCGCCCAGCCAGCCGCCGTACACCGCCAGCCAGAAGCAGGAGAGGGCGGCGACCACGCCGGGCACCAAGGGCCCCATCTGCCAGCGCTGCACGATGGCGTCGGGCTGGTCCAGGTACACGTCCATGAGCAGCAGCACCAACATGCTGTGCACCAGCAGGGAGGCCACGGGCGCGCCCCGGGAGACGATGGCGACGATGGCCACCATCAGCATCCAGATGAGCACCGTGAACCACTCGGCGGGTCCGCCCCACAGGAAGCCGATGATCGCGCCCAGCACGGCAGCGCCGGCGTGGACCTGCAGGTAGATCCGCTCCAGGGCGCGGCCGGGCGAGGTCGGGAACGTGGAGCGGACGAAGGACGGGACGAGAACGCGCAAGCGTTCGGGGAGTCTGAGGGGCATGCGACGGCCTTGCGGGCGCTCCCCTCACCTCAGCCCGCCCACCAGGCGCGGCTGCGTTCGGGGACCGACCAAGAGCGGTCCGGTGGTGGCTCCGAGCCCCCCGATGACCGACCGACGCATCCAGCGTCACCCCGTGTCGTCGGCCGGGGAGCGATGCGAAGCACTGGGCCCCCGCGAGCGGGAGCGTGTGTCTTGCGTGGCCCGACGCCGAGCCCCTCAGCCGGCGGTGGACTTCTCCTGTGTGTCTGATCTACCGCGGAGTCGCCCGGGCCGTCAACGCCGACGTCCTCCCGGACGGGGTGGCGGCGACCCGCGCGGCGTCACGAGGCCCAGGGCCGCGCAGGCGAACCACACGGCCCGGGCCGGCGCGGCGTAGCGGGGCTCCACGTGCATCAGGGCGTGCAGCAGGAAGGGGACGGCCAGGAAGGGAAGCAGGACCCAGGACCGTCGACGGAGCAGCAGCAGGCCGCGCAGGGCCAGCAGCAGGACGCCGAGGTCGAGCAGCAGGAACGCGAACTGCACCGGGGGGGAGGCGCCGGTGGGGAAGAGGGTCCACAGCCGCACCGAGCTGATGCCCACCTTCTTCAGGGTGCGGGCGGGGTCGTTGTAGCGCTGCCAGGCGGCGGTGCGGATGGCGGCCTTCACGTCCGGGTGCGGCCGACCCCTGCCGGGGAAGGACGCGATGATGCGGTCCTCCTGGGCGCGAAAGCGGTCGTAGTTGGGGTCGCCGGGCCCCAGGAACTCCCAGTCCCACCAGCGGCCCTCGTACTGCCAGGAGCCCATCAGCAGCGACGCCGACGCCGTGTGGCTGCCGCGCACCAGGGCGCCGGGCTCGGGGGGGAACCACAGCAGGTTGAGGACCAGCGCGCCGATCGACAGGCCCGCCGCCGGCGCCAGGACGCGCAGCGTGCGCCGCGGTCCGACCAGGGGGAGGCTGCCCAGCACCAGGAGCGGACCGAGCAGGGCCCAGCCGGGGCGGATCCAAACCGCCAGCGCCAGGCCCACCGCGGCCACCCAGGGCGCCCCGCGACGACCCAGCAGGGCCGGCACCGCGCCCGCCGCCACCAGCGAGACGGCCAGCAGGCAGAGGAAGTCCCCGTGCAGGTTGGTGGCGTAGCGGGCGGACATGGGGTGCAGCGCCATCGCCGCCGCGGCGAACCAGGCCACGCGATCACCGCCCAGGGCGCGCCCCACGTGGGCTGCGCAGGCGATGGGCACGACCAGCAGCGTCGCCTGCACCACCCGGACCCAGCCCGGCTCGGCACCGAACAACCCGTAGACGCCAGCCACGAAGGCCGCGTAGCCCGGCGGGTGGAAGGCGTCCTGGGTTCCGCCGGTGGCCAGCAGCTCCAGGGCCATCGTGTGGTTCTTGGCGAAGGTGTGGCCCAGGTCGCTGGCGGGCAGGAACAGCCGGCCGTCGCAGAGCGCGGCGAACCAGAGCAGCGGGGCCGAGAACAGCAGCAGCGCGCCCAGAGCCCGGAGCAAGCCGGCCCGCGACGCGGCGTCGCTCACGGCTCGGCGACCAGGCGGAAGCCCGCGAAGACGTAGGGGTAGTGGCCCTGGTACCAGTTGCGGAAGCTCCGGCGCAGCAGGCCCGTCGCCGTGGCCCAGGAGCCACCGAAGACCACGCGGTGGCGGCCGTCGAAGAAGTCGGCGGAGTACCCGGGGTAGTCGGGCATCCAGGCCCGGAAGCCGGGTCGCTCGTCAAAGATCGAGTCGGACCACTCCCAACCGTTGCCCACCAGCTCGTGCACCCCCCAGGCGCTCGCCCCCGCCGGCCGGCTGCCCACGGCCACGGGGTGCATGCGCTGCCAGTCGGCGTTTCCACGCTCGGTCGACGGCGGCTCCTCCCCCCAGGGGTGGGGGTTGATGCCCCCGTCGGGGCGGCCGAAGGCGGCGCGGTGCAGCTCCGCCTCGGTGGGCAGCCGGGCCCCGGACCAGCGGGCGAAGGCGCTGGCTTCGGCGTGGGAGACGCGGACCGGCCAGGCGCCGACCTCCTCCAGCGGGAGCTCGCCCAGCAGCCAGCGGCAACGCCAGCCCTCCGCGGTGTCGCGCCAGTCGATGGGCGCCTCCAGCCCTGCGCGCTCGCGCCAGGCCCAGGCGTCGGGGCTCCACAGGTCCGCCCGCCGGTAGCCACCGTCCTGCACGAAGGCGCGAAAGCGGGCCACGGTCACGGGCAGGGCGTCGATGCCGAACGCGTCGACGGGCTGCTTCACCGCGGGGAACTCGTTGTCCCAGCCGAAGCGCTGCTCCTCCCAGTCAGCGCCCAGGCGCGCCACGCCCGCGGGGACCCGCACCCGTTCCGGCGTCGCCTCCCCCCCGGGCGCGGGAGGCGGCGAGGAGCCCGGGGGCGCCACCAGCCAGCGGAGGTCCAGGCGCTGAACCATGTACGCCAGCGTCTCGTGGTGCATCTCCTCGTGCTCGGCCACCACCTCCACGACCCGCTCCCGCTCGAGCAGGGGGGAGTCGGAGCGGGCGGCGACCTCCGGCAGGGCCTCCAGCAGGGCGGCCCGCACGCGATCGCGGTAGGCGAGCACGGCCCCCACGGCGGGCCAACGCTCGGCCTGGATGGAGGCGTCCGCGGCCGAGGCCTCGTCCAGGGGATCGATGCCCCGCTCGAACAGGCTGTCGAAGTGGGGGTCGACGGGAGGGCGGCCCAGGGCCCCCGCGCCCAGCTGGTTCCACGCGAAGGCGGGCAGGTGGCCCAGGTAGAAGAGGAAGGGGTGCCGCAAGGCGATGGGGCGCTGCATGAGGGCGCCGTCGGCGAGCAGGGCGAAGAGCTGGTCCGAGCGCTGCCAGACCGCAGTGAGCCGCCGGGCCAGGGGCTGATGGTCCGCGCTCACCGCGCCTCCAGGGGGCCGAGGTCCCGCCGGACCCAGGCCGGGGCGAGGCAGCGGGCAACCTCGGCTTCGGTCCGCGCAAGGACGGGCATGCAGGGCTCCTCGGCGGGGTGGTTGGCGGGGGTGCGCGCCGGCCCGGGGGGCGGCGCGCCCGCAGAGTAGAAACGCCGGCGGCGCGTTACAAGGGGACGCCGCCCCGTCGGGGCCGCTGGCGATCGGCTCGGGCGCTCCGCGACCGCCTGGTGCGCGTCGCCGACATGCGGCTGGTCGCCAACGCCTGACCCCCCGACCGATCCGGCCCGCCTCCCCCCGGGCATGATGGGGCGGTGAGCTCCCCCCTCCAGGACCCCCGCCTCCGCCGACGCCTCTCGTGGGTCCTCGGGCTGGCGATCGTCCTGCTCGCGGCGGCGCAGGCGACGGCGACGGGGCTGGCGGGGGCGCTGGTCCCCCTGCTGGTGCGTCCGGCCCTGGCCCTCGACCGTTGGGGGCTGCTCGAGCACAGCCCCGTGGGTGTGCAGGCGACGGGGCTGCTGCTGGGCGGGGCGTTCTGGGGGCTCCTGGAGATCGCCGAGCGGCGGCCCGCCGTGGCGCGCGGGCTGCTGACCCTGGCGCTGCTCCCCCTCGCGGCGGGGCTCTGGCTGCTCGCGCTCGGCATGGCCCCCGCCTTCGTCGTCGGCCTGATCCTGGGGCCGGCCCTCGCCCTGGCGCTGCGGCCCGCAGCACATCATCCGGTGGACCCCGTCGAGTCCTCCCGCCCCCGCGCCGACCGCCTCGCGCGGGGCGCCCTGGCCCTGGGCGCGGGCCTCGTCGCCGCCAACGCCCTGACGCTGCTGACGTCGGGGCCCGGGGACGCCCAGACCCCCCTGGAGCTGCTGGTCTGGCTCGACGGCCTGCCCGCCCCCCGGCTGTGGATGGGCGCTGCGGCGGCCTCCCTGCTCTGGTTGGACGCGCCCCGGCGCCGCTGGGCCTGGTTCGCGGCGGCGGCGGCCTGGGCGGGGGCGACCCTCCTGTCGATGGCCCTGCCTCCCCCCGGGCTCGATGACCCCCTGCGCAATGCCCTCCTCGCGGCCCCGGACGTGGTGCCGGCCGCCCTCCTGCTGGCCGCCCTCCTGCTCGTCGACGGTCCGCCCCACCGCGCCCGCCTCGCCGCGCTCCTGCTCTGCCCCCTGTTGGCCCTGGTCCACGTCGCCACCCGGGACGTGCTCGGGTGCGAGGCCGTGCGCGCGGACCCCCGGCTGTCCGTCCTGAGCGAGCGCCCCGGCGGCTTCGCGGTGCAGTCGGTGCCCGGCGGGGCCTTCGCGTCCTTCCGCGACGACGGCGTGATCGAGCGGCTGGGCCTGGACGGCAGCCGCGTGGTCGTCGACCCCACCGACCTGGACCTGGACGCCTGGGCCGGCCAGCGGAGCTCGGGCCTGCCCGGCCGCACCGCCCACCCCGAGGAGCTGGGCCTGGACCCCCAGGGCCGGGTGCACGCCTTCGTGGAGCTGCCCGGGGACGTGCCGGCGATGGCGCTGATGCTGCTGGATCAGGCCTCGGGCGACGTGCTGGAGGCCCGGCAGGGGGAGGGCGGCTGCTTCGTCTCGTCGTGGGTCCAGGCCGGCGACGTCGCGCTGGCCGGCTGCGAGTGGAACGGTCGACTGCTCCGCTTCGCGCCCGAGCGCGGCCTGTGGTTCGACCCCCTGTCCACGGGCGGCGGCGAGCTGGAGGAGCTGGTGCGCGACCCCACGGACGGCAGCCTGCTGACGGTCGGCCTGTGGAGCAGCCCCTGGCTCCGCCGCTTGGATCCCGTCGACGGCGCCGTGATCGCTCGCGCGCGCGTGTGGACCTTCGCCTGGGGCCTGACCCTGGACGACGAGCAGCGCCCCTGGGTCGCAGGCTTTCACAGCCGCCGGCTCCGCCGCTTCGACCGCTCGCTGAGCCCCCAGCGGCGGGCCGACGTGGGCTACAGCGTGCGCTCCCTGGCGTGGTCGGGACCCCAGGCCGCGGTGCTGGCCGCCTCCGGCTACGACGGCCACCTCTACGCCGTCGACGCCGAACTTCGCAGCCACCGCCTGCGCTTGGGCGGCTGGCTTCGCGACGTCGACGTGGAGCCCGACGGCCGCCACGCCCTGGTGGTGGGCATGTGCGGCGTGCTGAGGGTGGACCTGGACCGCTGGCTCGGAGCGCCCTGACGGTCGCGGAGGAGGTGCCCCCCACGATGCCGCTCGATCCCCTGGAGGACTGGCGCTACCCTGCAGGCAGGGAGCACCCCGTGAAACGACCCTTCGCCCTCTTCGCCGTCCTGAGCCTCTTCGCCTGCGAGTCCTTGCCCGATGAGCCGGCAGAGGACCCCACGCCGACGATGATCGGCGATCGGGCGATCCCCGAGCCCCCCGCCGTCGGCTTCCAGATCGTCACCCCGGTCCTGGAGATCCCGCCCGGGCAGGAGATGTTCTGGTGCTTCTACGGCACGTACGACGGCCCCGACGTCGGCGTCTACAAGATGGTCGTGCACGACGACCCGAACTTCGCCCATCACTCCCTGCTCAAGGCGCCCCTGGAGGTGGAGGACGCGGACAAGGAGGACGGCGCGCTGATCGACTGCTCGGGCCTGGACGAGCAGTTCCCGCCCCGGCCCACCCTGCTGGAGTCGGTGCACGTCGGCGACGGCCCGGGGCGGCCCGAGGACGGCGACGAGCGGGAGCGGCCCGACTGGCCGGAGGGCTACGAATGGGTCGACCTGCCGCCCGAGTTGGCCTTTCGGTTCGACACCGGGCAGCGCTGGATGGCCGACGTGCACTTCGTGAACTGGAGCGACGAGGTCGTGCGCACCCGCGCCGTCTTCGATCTGCACACGGTGCCGTCGGAGGACGTGGAGAACTTCGTCAACACCTTCAACCACGACGCCGGCGGCTTCCAGCTCACCCCGGGCCAGACCACCACCCTGGACTTCGAGTGCGGGTGGGACAACGACGTCACCATCCTGGCCATCGGCGGGCACATGCACAGTTGGGGGCAGCGCTACCGGGTCGACCACCTGGGTCCCCAGGGCGCGGTCCGCGAGGAGGCCTACCTGGTGGACGACTGGACGCCGGACATGCGCTTCCAGCCGAAGGTGGACCTCTACGAGCCCGGGGACTGGGTGGTGCGCGCAGGCGACTCCTTCCGGACCGAGTGCTCCTGGTTCAACACCGAGGACCACCCCCTCTCCTTCCCGGAGGAGATGTGCACGACCTTCGGCGTGGGCTACCCCATCGACCAGGCGATCTACTGCATCGGCAACGGCCAGCAGAACGGGCCGCCGAACTGAGCTCGGCGCGATCCCTCGGGGGCGGCCTGCTGCTCTTGCTCCTGGCGGGCTGCGTCGAGGGCCCCCTCTCCGTCGACGACGACGATGCCACCCCCATCGACCTCGACGACGACGACTCCGCCGGCTGCGAGGAGCCCGGGCCGGCCGGCGACGACCTCGTGTACACCACCGTCGGTCCGCTGCAGGGCGTGGCCGTACCGGGCGGCTGGGGCTTCCTGGGGGTGCCCTTCGCCCAGGCGCCGACCGACGAGCGACGATGGACGGCGCCTGAGCCCCCGGTCTGCGATCCCCAGGTCCGGCCCGCGCAGACCCTGGGCCCCCGCTGCCCGCAGCTCGCCGACGGCGTGCTCACCGGCGACGAGGACTGCCTTCAGCTCAACGTCTGGACCCCGGAGCTCGGCGCCCCCGACGAGCCCCGCCCGGTGCTCTTCTTCGTGCACGGCGGCGGCCACATCCAGGGCTCCACCCGGGAGACGATCGCCGGCAGCGACGCCCTGCTCTACGACGGGGGGCGCGTGGTCCGGGCCGCCGACGTCGTGGTGGTCACGGCCAACTACCGGCTGGGCGCCCTGGGCTACCTGGCCCACCCGGCCCTGGGCGACGAGGACGGCGGGCGATCGGGCAACTACGGCCTGCTCGACCTCCTGGAGGCCCTGCGCTGGGTGCGCGCCAACATCGCGGCCTTCGGGGGTGATCCCGACCGCGTGCTGCTCTTCGGCGAGTCGGCCGGCGCCACCAACGTCTGCGCCTTGATGACCAGCCCCGCGGCGGAGGGGCTCTTCTCGGCCGCGCTCATGGAGAGCGGCGGCTGCGGGGGCGCCACCCTGGCCCTGGAGGAACAGGCGGGCGTCGTGTGGGCGGAGGAGCTGGGCTGCGCGGACGCCGCGGACGTGGCCAACTGCCTGCGCCAGGTGCCCGCCGACGATCTGGCCGCGCTCAGCTCCGACGTCGCCTCCAACGGCATCATGGGCGGCGGCGGCTTCGGGCCGGTGGTGGACGGCGTGGTCCTGCCCGAGCTCCCCCAGCGCGCCCTGGAGGGGGGGCGACAGCACGACGTCCCCCTGGTCGTGGGCGCCAACGAAGACGAGACGGCGACGTTGCTGGGGCCGATGTCGGAGGCGGCCTACAACGCCGCCGTGGCCACGATCTTCCAGACCCGGGCCAGCGAGGTCCTGGCGCAGTACCCCCCGGAGGACTTCGCGTCGCCGCGCTGGGCCTGGATCGCCCTGACCTCGGACGCCCAGTTCCTCTGCCCCGCGCGCCGCATCGCCCGGGCGGCCGACGCCTCGCAGTCGGCGCCGGTGCACCGCTACTTCTTCACCCTGGCCCCCTCCGGGGCCGCCGGACCTGAATTGGGCGCCTTTCATGGGCTGGAGCTGCTCTACGTCTTCCAGGGCCTGGACGCGGTGGCGGAGGCCACGGGCTACAGCATCACGGACGAAGATCGCGCGGTGCAGTTGGAGACCCTGCGGCACTGGACGCGGCTGGCGGCGGGGCGGGACCTGGACGATCCGAGCCAGGCGGTGCCCTGGCCCACGCTCGGGGGGCTGGAGGACCGGCACCTGGAGTTCGGACCGGAGATCCGCGCAGGGGCCGGGGTGCGCAGCGACTACTGCGACTTCTGGGACGACCTCTTCGGCCCATGATGGCGGCGCAAGGGGCGAGCGATCGACCTCACCCATCCGCCTCCCCTCCCCTACTCCACCCGCAGGATCCGCTCGCGGCGCAGGCGGTGCTGATCGTCGAAGAGCGCGCGGAGCGACAGCAGGACCGCCCCCGCCGTGCCCATCGCCGTCGCCGACGCGATCAGGAACAGGATCAGGATCTGGTAGCGAGCGGCCAGGGCCGGGGGCACCCCCCCCAGGATCTGGCCCGTCATCATCCCCGGGATCGTGACCAGGCCCACGACGGCCATGGAGTTGAGGATGGGCACCATGCCGGTGCGCAGGGCCTCCGCCGCCACCGGACGCGCGGCCTCCCAGCGGGTGGCTCCGAAGGCCAGGGCGAGCTCCACCCGCGGCGCGCCCTCGTCCAGCTCCGCCAGGCAGCGGTCCAGTCCGAGGCTGATGCCGGTCAGGCTGTTGCCCAGGATCATGCCGAGCATGGGCAGCAGGTACCGCGGCTCCCACCAGGGCTCGACGCCGACGATGCCCGCCGACGCCAGGACCACCGTGCCCCCCGCGGCCACGAACAGCGACAGCAGCGCCGCCGGACCCGCCCCCGCCCACCGCCGGGTGCTGCGCTGCAGGGACTCCCGGGCCGCCAGCGCGATCATCGCCGCGCCGAACGCCAGGACCGGCCACGCGTGCTGCAGCCCGAACACGAAGTCGAGGGCGTAGCCCAGGATCAGCAGCTGCACGATGGTCCGGAGGGACGCGATCAGGAGCCGACGCCCCAGCCCCAGGCCCAGCCACGCGGAGAGCGCCCCGTTGACGGCGATGAGGGCCGCGCCGGCGGCCAGATCCCACAGGCTCAGGTCGATGGGGCCGCTCACGGCCGCGCCTCCTCGACGGAGCCCTCCGGGGGCCCGCGGCGACCGGTCTGAACCGTCACGGCTGCGGGTCCAGGCGGACGATCCGATCGGCCACCCGCGCGGCCTGCTCGGGGTCGTGGGTGATCCAGATCGCGCTGCGGCCGTCCAGGCTCGCCTCCACGGCGGCCGCCGACGCCGGGTCCAGGGCGGAGGTCGGCTCGTCCAGCAAGAGCAGATCGGAGGGGCGGCACAGCGCCAGGGCCAGGAGGCAGCGCTGCTGCTCGCCCCCAGACAGGCGGGACCAGGGTTGATCCCAGCGCGCAGCGGGCAGCTCCCAGCGCTCGGCCAGGGCGGCGGGATCGCTCCCCAAGGGGCTGGCGGCGTAGCGGTCGATGATTCTGGCGCTGTCCCAGGGGCTTCCCGGCAGGCCCGGGACCTGCTGCGGCACCAGGCGGACCCGCGCGCGCCAGGCCGGCGACCCCCACTGCTGCGCCGTCCTCCCGTCCAGGGTGATCGTGCCCGCCTCCAGCGGATCCAGGTTGGCGATCGCCCGCAGCAGGCTGGACTTGCCCGACCCGGACGGACCCTGCAGGACCACGGTCTCCCCGATCGCCATGCGCAGATCCAGCCCGTCGATCACCACGCGATCGCCCCGTCGGATCCGCAGGCCCTGGACCTCCAGGACGCTCACTGCACGGTCTCGAGCACGTCGACGCGCTGGGAGCCCGACAGCAGCGCCGCCGCGAAGGCGGCCAGGTCCTCGTGGCTCACCTCGTCCAGGGCCGCCAACAGGGTGGGAAACTCCGTCGCGCCCAGGCCCAGGGCCCGCAGCTGCGCCCAGGTCGCCACGGCGCCCGCGCGCCCGGCCATGCCCGCGATCAGCCGGTTGCGCACCAGCCTCACCCGGCGGGCGTGCAGGTCTGGGGGCAGGCCGTCCACCAGGGCCTCCAGCGCCCCGATCAGGTCGCCCTGCAGCTCCTCGGCCGAGGCCCCTCCCAGCGCCGACGCCGAATAAAGGCCCTGCTCGGGCCGCGCCGCCAGACGCCAGACCGGCTCACTGCCCACGAACTCCGTCGCCAGGAGCCAGGCCGCCACCGAGCGCAGCCCGGCGGGGGGGAGGCGGAAGGCCACGGCGTAGGCCGCCTGCTCGGCTCCGCGCAGCCCCAGGACCTGCGCCACGGGCTCGCTGTCGGCGTCCCGTAAGCGGGCGGCGCGCAGGGGTTCCGGAGTGGCCTTGGGCCAGCTGGCCAGGGCGTGGTCCAGGTGCTTTCGCAGCTCCACCTCGTCGATGGCGCCGGCCACGATCAAGCGCGCGTTGCCCGGAACGACCCAGGCGGTGGCGTGGTCCACGAAGACGCGCGGCCAGGGGCCCGACGGGGGCGGCGTGCGCTGGTCGTGGCCCAGGGCGCGGGCCTGCGCCAGCTGCTGGAGGCCGGCGCTGCTGTTTCCGGGCATGCTCCCCCAGGCGCGGCCCTCGCGATCGTCCACGGGCTGCGGACGCGACAGCAGCTCCGCCAGGTGGTCCAGGAAGATCGGGAGCTGGCCCGGCGCCACCCCGAAGCTCCAGAGCTGCCCGTCGGCGACGTCCACGGGCTCGGCGTCCCCGCCCTGCAGCCGCAGCTCGTGGGCGGTGAGCCCGTCCGGATCGCCCACCCGCGCGCGCAGGAGCTGGCGGCCGACCTCCCGCTGCAGGTCCGGCGCCTGCCGCGGATCGTCCAGCAGCACGAAGCCCACGGACACCAGGGGCAGCCCCGGCTGCTCCACCAGCACGACGTCCAGGCCCGAGGAGTGCTGGAAGCCGACGGTCGGCGGCAGGGTGAGGGCCAGCGCGGCCAGCAGGGGGGCGATCACAGGTCCTCCTCGTCGTCGAAGGACGGCTCCAGGATCGGGTTGCGGGCCCGCGTCTCCTCCGGACGGAGCTCGCCGTGGGTCGGCGGCCTGGGGTGGCTGATCCAGACGGCGGCGCGGTCGACGTCCAGGGCCTCGCAGCGCTGGTGGAAGGAGCGGGCCGAGCCTCGCTGCGCGGCCTCCAGATCGGCCGAGGGATCGGCGCCCCAGTCCTCCCGATCGGCCAGGACGCGCGCCCGGTCCATCGGCGGATCGATGCGGCGCAGCAGGGCGGTCTCCTGGGCCCGCCAGCGCGCGTCCAGCGTGCTTTGGTCCAGCGGAGCCTCCTGGTGCTCGGCCAGGGCGCCCTTGACGAGGTCGAGCAGGGGACGCACCGCCTGGCGCTCCCCGAAGTCCACGCGGAGGGAGACGTCCTGCTGGCCGGGCCCGAAGGCGGTGTTGACGGTCACTGTGGCATCGATCTCCTCCTGGGCCAGCGCGTGGGCGACGGTCGCGCGGCGAAGCTCCAGGGCCAGGCTGGCCTCCACCTCGCTCAGGTCGCCCGCCCGCCACCGCAGCAGCAAGGAGGGCTCGCCGCGGACGATGGACAGGGGCTCCCAGGGGGTCGTCGACGCGGGACGCCGCTCGGTGCGGAGCACCCGCCGGGGCAGACCGAAGGCGTGGTCCAGCCGCGCGATCCAGGCCTTGCTCGGGCCGGGACAGACCAGGGCCAGGCCCCTCCAGGACGCCGCCGCCGGGCCCCCTTGGACCGCCGCGCCCAGGGTGCTGATCAGGGCCGGGAACTCGGGCGCCGGGGCGGACATGCGCAGGCCCACGTCGCCGTCCCCGGGGAGCTCCAACCGCAGGCCGCTGTCGCCGTGCCCGGCCCGCAGCGCTTCGGACCACGCGGCCACCAGGGCGCCGCCGTCGACCGCGTCCACCCGCAGATCCAGGGCGCAGACCGGGGACGGGTCGATCGCCAGGCGCAGGGGCACGTCGCCGCGCAGCAGCACGCGGTCGTGGGGCACACGCTCTCCGGCCTGGGCGGTGCCCAGCAGGAGCAGCGCGATCAATCCAAGGGTCGGCCGTCCCACGACTCCCCCAAAGCGCTGAGCAGCGCCATCAACGCGTCGGCCTCGCGGTCCACGTAGCTGCGCGGCCCCGCGAGCACGAGCGCGGGCCCGTCGCCCAACAAGGGCTCGGCGCAGGCGCGAAAGGCGGCCACGCGGCTGTCGTCCCAGGGCGATCCCACCGACGGTCCCAGGGACCACCCGCCCAGCCAGCGACCGTTGAGGCGCCAGTGCTCGGTGGGGTCCGCGGGGGCGCCGGGGCCGCCCTCGTGGGGCTGCGCTGGCAGGCAGGCGTCCAGGGCCGCGGCGGCGCCCACCACGCGGGTGCCCCAGGGCTCGCCGGCGCCCAGATCGGCGGGGGGTGCGTTCTGGCGGACCTCGCGGGCTCGGGCCACGGCGCGCTCGGCCGCGGCGCCGTCGTCGGTCACCAGGGCCGCCATGCTGTACTGCTGCCCCGCCTGCTCGTGCCGGCCGCCCAGATCCAGGAGGTCGCCGAAGCGCATGCGGCGATCGGCGGCCCCACGCCCGTCGGGAAACAGCTCGAAGTAGGCCTGGTGAAGCTCCATGGCGTGGGCCAGCTCCATGGGCGACGGGTCCCGTCCCACCGGCGCTGACAGGGCGTCGGCCAGCTCCAGCACGGCGGTCGCCACCGCCTCCACCGCGGCGCCCCGCGCGGTCGCGTCCTCGGCGTTGCTCCGGGCCCAGGCTCCGTCGGGGCCGTAGTCGTTGAGCAGGACCAGCACCTCCTCGGCCGCCTCCTCGAGCTGGCCGCAGCGCCGGTACAGCGCGCTGAGCTCGGCCTGCTTCACGGGGCTGTCCGCCTGCAGGGGGTGGGCGCGGAGGCCCTCACGGAGGGAGTCGAAGGCGGCGACGTCATCGCATTTGGGCCCCCGGGCCGACTCGACGGCCACCCGCGGCTGGACCCGCAGGAGGGCCACGCAAGCCACCAGGGTCACCAACGCGCACAGGGTCAGAAAGCGGTCGACCACGGCGACAGGATGACCGCTGGAGCGGGCCGACGCCACCCGGGGCCGGGGTGCCTACTCGGGCTCGATCCGTTCGAGGCCGGCGGCGTAG
>CALCXL010000752.1 GCA_937907595.1 uncultured Pseudomonadota bacterium | reverse complement strand
GGGGTCCAGTTGGAATCCGTCGCCGCGCCGGGTTTTTACCCAGGGCTCAAGCCTGTCACCTGCATGCCCTCGAGCGCCGCGACCGCGCCGGGCGGGCAGGGCCGATCAGGGCCCCGTTGGGCCGACGCGGGGCTCCCCAGAAGCAGCAAGGCGGCGACCAGCCCCACCGCGATCGCCGGGGTGCGTCCCCCCCTCCCGCGGAGCGAAGGACGGGGCGGCGCCGTCACCAGGAAGGGTCCTCGCCGCCCTGGATCGCCTCGAAGCCCCCGTCCACCCAATCCTGGGCCACGTCCTGGCTGAGCTTGAGGCCCGGGGCGCAGGTTCGACGGGCAAGCTCCTCGCCCGCCGCGCTCCAGGCCACGACCTCGCCCTGGGGCTCGAACTCGTCGGGCACGACGTCGAACACGACGCGCAGGCGCTCCCCCTCGGCCGAGGTCACGTGGCGGATGACCCGGTAGGCGCTGCGGATCTGCTGCTCGCGGCGGGTCAGGTAATCCTGGGCGGCCTTGACCTGGGTGGCGAAGTCGGCCGGGTTGAGGGGCTTGGGGTCCTTCTTGTTCCGGCCCATGACCCAGGGCACGACCAGCAGCGGCTCGTCGTGTCCGTCGCGGGTCATCGCCAGGGCCCAGCCCCCGCCGTCCTCGTTCAGGACGACGTCGGCCGTCCAGCCCGAGCCAGTCCAGTGGGTGTCGGTGTGATCCTTGTCCATCGGCCCACGATAGTGCACCGCGAGCGCGGCCCCATCGTCGCTACCCGAACAGCGCCAGGATCACCGACAGCGCGCAGATCAGGGTGACCTGGCTGCCCGCCCCGATGAGCCAGGCCTGCCAACGTCGCAAGAACGCGTAGGCGGGCATCGCCATCGCCACGAACACCGTCACCGACAAGAAGCCGGCCAACACCAGCGCGTCGCCCACCCCGCTGACGCCCAGCGCGTCGTGCAGCACCGACAGGCCGACCGACAGGAGGAACACGCAGAGCGCGCCCACGCCGTAGGTCCAGGGCGGCACCTCCTTCGTGTGCTGCTGCTTCGTCATCGCGTCGCCGCCGTAGGCCTTCGCCCAGGGCGCCCCGAAGAGGACCACGAACCAGACCGTGAGGAGGACCTGGCCCGCCACGACGCAGGCGAGGACGGCGAGCCAGTTGATGTCGGCGAAGGGCAGGGTCACGGCAGCTCCGGGGTCGGGGTGAAGGGCGAGCCTAGAATTGATGCCTCAGGCTGATAAGTCCCGCTGATTCCGGTTCTCTGTTGCTAGATTCGCAACAATGGATCTCAACGACGTGCCCGTCTTCCTGGCCGTGGTGCGCGCCCACGGATTCACCGCCGCGGGCCGCGAACTGGGCCTGCCCGCCTCCGCCGTCAGCCGCCGCATCGCGCGTCTGGAGGCCGACCTGGGCCAAAAGCTGCTGCACCGCACCACCCGCAGCGTGGGCCTGACCGCCGCCGGCCGCGTCTTCTACGAGCGCGCCGCGGGCCTGCCCCGCCTGGTGGCCGACGCGCAGCGGGCCCTGGCCGCCACCCACGACCGCGCCCAGGGCTCCCTGCGCGTCGCCTGCCCCCCCGACGACACCGGCGTGCTCTGGTCGCTGTTCGAGGGCTTCCTGCGCGACCACCCCCAGGTCGACCTGCAGCTGATGCACGGCCTGGGCAACGTCGACCTGGTGCAGGAGGGCGTCGACGTGGCCCTGCGGGGCGGCAAGCCGCCGGACTCCGCGGACTTCGTGGCCCACCTGCTGTGGCGCTCGCGCATGCTGCTGGTGGCCAGCCCCGAGTACCTGGAGCTGCACGGAACCCCCGCCCGAGTCGAGGATCTGGCCGATCACGAGGGCGTCTGCATGGATGCCTGGGCGCCGAACGCCATCCGCCGGCTGGACGGGGACCGCGGCATGGTCCGCGTCAACGTGCGCAACCGGCTGCGCGCCAACAGCCTGGACACGGCGCGGCGGGCGGCGCTGGCCGGGCTGGGCATCGCCCCCCTGGTGCAGTTCAACTGCCAGTCGGAGCTGGACGCTGGATCCCTGGTGGAGGTGCTGCGCGGCGCCCTGCCCGACTCCGCCGACTTCTACCTGCTGGCCCGACGCCCGGCCGAGCGCTCGCCCGCCGCCACGGCCCTGGTCGAGCACATCCGGCGGGTGGCCGCCGCCCTGGGATGAGCAGCCCACCCCCACCGACCGCGCGCGGCGGGCATGATCCGCCATGCTCCGCCTCCTCCCGCTGCTGTGCGCGCTGGCCCTCGCCTGGCCCTCGCCGGCGTGCGCGGCCCCCGACGTCACCGCGCCCCCGCCAGGGGCCCAGGTCGACGTTGACCCGGCGCGCCGGGACGCGGCCCTCAGCGCCGTCGCCTGGAGGAGCGCGTACTACGGAGCGACGGAGCACCTGCCCCCGGGACTGGCCCGCTGGAACCGTTGGCGGGTCGAGCGGGCGCTCCGGCAGCAGGTCGCGGCGTCGACGGGGGTGCTGCTGGTCCTCCTCCTGCTGGCCCTCAGCCAGCGCACCCGACCCACCTTCGAGTTCGGCATCAAGGCCACCCACGCCCTGCCGATGATGATCCAGCTGGGCATCTACTCCTGGTGGGCGGTCTGGCACCTGCCGGTGCGCTGGTACGCGCCGCTGCTGCTCGGTCAGCTGGTCTTCGGGTTCCTGCTCGATGGCCTGCTCGGCATCGTCGTGAGCGGCCGATGGCGGGTCGGCCTGGCCCCGGCCCCGGTGGTGCTCAGCGCCGGGCTCTTCGCGTGGTTCCTGGCGGAGGGGCCGTGGATGTCGACGGTGGTGATCTCCGCCGCCCTGGCCTCCAAGCACCTGCTGCGGCGCGACGGTCGGCACATCTTCAACCCCTCGGCCTTCGGCCTGAGCGTGGCCGCCCTCTGCTACCTGGCGCTGCCGGAGTCGACGCGCTGGCACGGCGTGGTCTGGGAGCTGGACCTGGCGCCCGGCATGGTCGAGCTGATCCTGATCCTGGCGCTGCTGGCCCAGACCCGCGTGCCCGTGGTGCTGGCGTCGATGGGCGCGCTGCTGGGCATGCTCGCGTGGGGCCAATTCGCCGTCGTTGTGGCCGACCCGCTCTGGGCCGCCCCGTTCCTGGTGATCGTCTTGCTGCTGACGGACCCCGCCACCCTGCCCCGCACCCCCGCCGGCCGGCTCCTGGGCGGGCTCACCTACGCCCTGCTGCTGGCGCCGGTCACGTGGTTCTTCGTGCAGACCCAGGGCACCGACTACTGGGCGAAGATCGTCCCGGTGGTGCTGGTCAACGGCCTGGCCCCCACCCTCGACCGGCTGGGCGCGCATCTGCCGGACCGCCTCAGCGACCTGCTCGCCCCCGCGCGCAACCGGGCCCACGTCGCGCTGTGGTTCGCGGTCGTGGCCGCCCTGCTGCTCCTGCAGCGCCCCGGGGGCGGCACCTTCGATCTGCGCCGGCACGCCCAGTACGGCACGGTCGGCGTGCAGTACGACGTCGACCCCGACACCCCCGCCGCCCGCTGCAAGGCCAACCCCGCCTGGTGCCGCTCCTTCGACCTGCCGGCCATGCTGCGCGCCCGCCGCGGTCCCTGAGCCCCGCCACCCAACCTCCTCCTTGACCCTCTGCAGGACGCGGGCTACATGTCCGACGCCGGCCTGAGGTCGGTGGATGATTCGGATGCTCGCATTGCGAGCTGGGAAGCCGGTGAGAACCCGGCGCGGCCCCCGCCACTGTGACCGGGAGGGGCCCTGCACGAAGCCACTGGGGCATGCCCTGGGAAGGCGCAGGGTCCCGACGAACACCCGGAAGCCAGGAGACCGATCCGGACCGTCGAAGCAACGTCCCGCGGGGTGCGGGGTTGGGTTTCGCGCGGCCTCCTCTGCACGGAACACAGCCTCCCCACCGTCTGCGGGCGATGGAGGCGCGTGTGTGCGGGAGGCACCGGACGCGCCCCGGCGGTGGCCCGCTCTGGTGGCTGTTGCTCGGGGCGATGCTGGCGACGTCGAACCCGGCCCTGGGGGCTGGGTCGGCGGATTGGTCCGCCTTGGCTGCGTCGACTGAGAACGCCCCCGACGACGACGCCCCCGACGACAACGCCCCAGCCGACGACGCCCCAGGCGACGACGCCCCC
>CALCXL010000751.1 GCA_937907595.1 uncultured Pseudomonadota bacterium | reverse complement strand
ACGGGCAGGCGACCGAGCGCCCCCAGGCCCCGCGCCTTGCCCCCCACCACGGACTCCGCCGCCTCCGCTGCGTCCTCCGAGCCCAGGATCGGCGGGCTCAGGGCCGATCGCAGGAACTCGCCGCTGCGCTGCAGGCTCGACTCGCCGCTGCTGCCAGGCCGTCGACCGTTCACGCCGCGTCCGTCCCGTCGCCCCGCGGCATCACAGCCAGACCAGGCCGCGGGCCGCGATCATCGCCGCCAGCACGACCACGTAGGAGGCGAGCATGGCCACGGACACCGCCGACTCGTTGGCCTCCCGCGCCCCCTGGCTGGGCGCGCTGCGGAAGCCCTGCAGGACCACCAGGGCGAAGAGCACGGGCAGCGCCAGGCCGACGTACCAGCCGGGGTGCGGTCCGCCGGGGGTGATCACGAAGAGCAGCGCCACCTGCACCGCGGCGCTGCTCAGCAGCAGGGCGCCGATCACCAGGGGCGCGCGGCTGGTGCCGAAGACCCGGGAGTAGGACTGGATGGTGTCCCGCTCCTCCTCCGGGCCGCGGGTCTTGCGCGTGATCTCGAACGCCGCGCCGGACAGGAAGGACAGCAGGGCCAGCAGGCCCACGGTCGGGGGCAGCGAGAAGGGCGTGGCCCCCAGGGCCGCCATCCAGACGAGGGCCATGGGCATCACCACCATGTGGCTCAGCGCGTACAGGACCAGGCGCTTCTCCAGCCAGGCGCCGACGAAGAACTCCTTCGCCATCAGCGACGACCACAGGATCACGAGGCCCCAGGCCACGGTGGCCGGCCCCACCCCGCCGTCGAAGCCCAGACTCACGCCGGCCTGCAGCAGGATCGCGCCCGCGCCCAGCACCTTGAGGTGGGCAAGGGTGATCCGCCCGGACTGCAAGACCCGATCGGGGTGGTTGAGCAGGTCCAGGTCGAAGTCCTTGTGCTCGTCGAAGATCCGCAGCATCAAGAAGAAGGCCCAGGCGCCCAGGAAGCCCAGCAGGTCCGGCAGCGGATCGATGGACAGGGGCCCGTCGAACACCAGGAAGCGGCCGAAGAGCAGCGCGGTGGCGTAGAGCACGGCGAAGAGCGCCGCGTGGGCGATGGGGAAGCGCTCCGCACTCCAGGCGAGCAGCTCCGAGGGCAGGGATGCGGGGGGGCGTTCGGTCACGGTCCGCGGGGTTTAGCATGCGCCATGCGCTGGATGCTCCCGTTCCTCTTCCTCCTGGGCTGCCCCGAGCCTCCCCCGGCCGAGGAGCCCACCCCGGCCCCTCCCCTCCCCTGGACCGCCCCGGGCGAGCCCGGCCCCTTCGGCGTCGGCGCCCGCACCTTCCAGTGGTTCGACGCCCGCGACAAGCTGATGACGGCCGAGCTCTGGTACCCCGCCCAGGTGGAGCCGGGCAGCGCGGGCGACGACTACGGCCCCATCTCTCGCAGCGGGATCGCCCACCGCGACGCCACCCCGGACCTGCGCGGCGCGCCCTGGCCGCTGATCGCGTTCAGCCATGGCTACGGCGGCGTGCGCTATCAGTCGACGTTCTTGACCGAGCACCTGGCGTCCCACGGCTTCGTGGTGGTGGCGGTCGACCACAACCGCAACACGCTGTTCGACCTGGACGAGGACGCCGGCGCCGCTGTGGCCGCCGAGCGCCCCCGCGACGTGTCCGTGGCCATCGATCGCATCCACGAGGCGGCCGCGGAGGGCTGGTTCGGGCTGGAGGGCGTGGTCGATCCCGACGCGGGCTTCGGCATGCTGGGGCACAGCTTCGGCGGCTGGACGACGATCGCCCTGGGCGGCGGGCACGTCGACCCGGCCCACGCCGGCACCTGGTGCGACGAGCACGACGAGGTGGGCTGCAACTTCCTGGGCGACCTCGCCGCCGTGACCGACACCAGCCAGGCCCAGCCGGATCCCCGGGTGGTGGCCAGCGTCGCCCTGGCTCCAGGCGCCTGGTACACCTTCGGACCCGAGGGCCCCGGCGACGTCGTGACCCCGCTGATCCTCGGGGGCGATCAGGACGGGGACATGCCCTACGACCGCGAGATCGTGCCCCTGTACGAGCGCATCACGTCGGCGGACAAGGCCCTGCTGACCATCCACCGCGCCGGGCACTGGGGCTTCTCCGACCTCTGCACCACCCTCAACGTCGACGCCCTGGAGGACTGCCAGGGCGAGGCCGGCGGCTTCGTGGAGCCGTCGGTCACCGCCGCCATCACCAACGAGGCCACCACCGCCTGGTTCCAGGTGCACCTGGCGGGCGACGATCGCGCGGCGCCCTCGCTGGATCCGGCGCGATGGGCCGAGCACCCCGACGCGTCCTGGAGCCCCTGACCGGGCGGCCGGAGGGTTCGCGCCGGGGGAGGTGTCCGCGAAGGTGTCCGCGAAGGTGTCCGCGGACGTCCGGAGGGCCACGCGGACAGGTCGAAACCGGCGGGGATCGGCGGGGTCGCGGGGGCGGCTCGTTCGACGAATCGACAGAACCTCAAGCAACATCAATGACTTGAGAAGCATCGATCGATTCTGGCACGGGACATGAAGTGTGTTCGAGGCAGCAACCCACCGCCCCCCCGGAGCCTGCCATGACCCGCACCCCCGCCACCCTCGTCGCCCTCCTCGCCGCCTCCGCCCTGAGCGCCTGCGCC